>DATMXZ010000026.1:0-16957 GCA_035561235.1 Ignavibacteria bacterium | reverse complement strand
TCCATTTTCAATTCTCTATTTCCGCTTTACCGATTTCCGGATTTTCATTTAAACAATATTTTGCATATATTTTATTATGCAGAAGAATGAAATAAAGATTGAACACGGGAATATTCTGATATCCGCTCCGCATTTGAGGGATTTTTTCAAAAGGAGCGTGATTTATCTTGTAGAACACAATGAAAACGGCTCGATTGGATTCGTGCTTAACAAACCGCTGAAGTACAGGGCTGACGAACTAATTGAAGGATTCCCTGAATTCACGGCAAGGACTTTCATAGGAGGTCCCGTGCAAACGGATCTGGTCAATTTCATTCACAGAGCAGGAGAAGTTATCGAAGATACTTATAAAATCGCCGAAGGCATATACTGGGGTGGAAGTTTTGAAAGTCTTAGAGAACTTGTCGCGCTCGGTAAGGCAAACCCCGATGATTTTCTTTTCTTCCTCGGATATGCGGGTTGGAGCCCCGATCAACTGAACAATGAGATACTTAATAATTCCTGGATTGTAACGTCCCCTTCGTCAGAAGATATATTTTCGCGGACTCCCGAAAAGTTATGGCACGACGTGCTCAAAAATATGGGAGGAGAGTATTCGCTGATGTCAACGTTTCCGGAGGACCCTTCTGTCAATTAACAATTAATAATCAGTAATTAGTAATTCTAAAAAATTCTTTTCGCAATTCTAAATTCCGCGTTCTTTTCGTCCAGAATTGCCGGGATTGATTCCAAATATCCGAATTACGTTTTAACTACGATTTGTTACTTCTATATTTGCACTATGATAGCCAGAACCATAAAACCGGTCCTTCCCCTTTCAAAATTCGTGGACTCAATATATTGTTACTTCGGAACGACGAGCGGCATGAGGCATCATTTAATACCCGACGGCAAGACAGACCTGCTTCTGAATTTCGGGTCGGCAATACAGGTACTTGACGAAAGCGATAAAAAAAGCGCGCTGAAGGAAAGCATTTTTCACGGACTTCGAAAGAAGCAGTATACTTTTGAGTTTGGAGAGAATCTCGGAATAATCGGAATCAGGTTTCTGCCTTTAGGGTTTTCTTCCCTGTTCAAGTACAGAGAGAAGGAAATTACAGAAAAGCCTGTCAGCGCCGAACTCATAGCCGGGAAATCCGTCAGAGAAATAGAGGAGAAGTTATACGATGAACCTTCATTACGAAAAAAACTGAGTATTGTCGAGAAGTGGTTGTTAGATATTTTCATAAACAGTGACAGGATAAACAGGAAAATTTCGGATTCGCTTGAAGAACTCAATTTTTCGAGAGGGCTTTTAAAAATTAATGAAATCGGAAAGAGCGATGCCGCATACAAGAAATTGCAAAGGACATTCAACGAATACATCGGGATTTCACCCAAATTATACTCAAGAATGCTCAGGTTCGACAGCATACACAATGAGTTAAGAAAATCAGACGGTGTTGACTGGATGGATATCGTTGCAAAGTATAATTTTCACGATCAATCTCACCTGATAAAGGAGTTTAAATTCTTCACGAACATAACGCCTACAGAATTTTTGTCGAATATAGATATATTCGTCTGATTATTGTCCGTTTTTTACAATGAGAATAAATCCGCGGTGCATATTTTTGTATGATAACAAAACCATATATGAAAATCATACTAAGAATATTATTCCTGCTCGTGTTCATTTCGGCAGGAGAGATTTACTCGCAGGAACTGTATCAGACTGTCAGGGGCAGGATTTCGGAATACATAACTAAGCAGCCGGTATCGGGGGCTTCAGTAAAACTGTTCTCGGACGGTTACAGGAGCGGAACAGAGGCTGCAGAGGACGGATTCTTCGTTTTCGAAAAAGTGCCGCCGGGAAGGTACAGAGTTACGGTTGAAATGATAGGATACTACCCGTTCGCGGTTGAGAATGTAATCGTTACGACCGGAAAAGAAACGTTTGTGAACGCTGAACTGCGCGGTTCAGAAATCAGCACTGACGAAATAGTTGTTACGGATGAGATAGAGAAAGAGAAATCATCGAATCCGTTTTCGGTCATAAGCGGACGCTCGTTCAGCATTGACGAGACCAAGCGGTTCGCGGGTACGTTTGACGACCCGATGCGCGCTGTCCAGAATTTCGCCGGAGTTGTAAGTTCGCCCAACGTCAACACGAACGGGATTGTGGTCCGCGGCAATTCACCGAAAGGACTTCTATGGCGGCTTGAGGACGTGGACATACCGAATCCTAATCACTTCAGTTTTGCCGGCAGGAACAGCGGCGGGCTGACGGTATTCAGCGGACAACTACTTTCAAACTCCGATTTTTACACATCCGCGTTTCCGCCCGAGTACGGGAACGCCTTCTCGGGGGCATTCGACATGAAGTTCAGGAACGGCAACTGCTTTAAGAGGGAGTACACGGCGCAACTTGGGATACAGGGAATAGAATTCGCGGCTGAGGGACCATTTTCGACGGAAGGAAAATCCTCTTTTCTTTTCAATTACAGATACTCTGTTTTCGGATTTCTCCAGTTGTTCGACAAGGATATGAAGAACAAGGTTCCGTCATATCAGGACCTGTCTTTTAAGATTAACATTCCGACCGTAAACACCGGAACATTCTCTTTGTTTGGTATAGGCGGTCTCGACAAATCGAAATACGACCCCGACGCGGACAGCAGTAAATGGGAGAAACTCGACGACAGAACGAAATCATCGCTCGGCAACACTATGGGCGCTGTAGGCATATCGCACGCGATTCCTCTCGGAAGAAATACTCTGCTCAAGACGACTCTTTCGGCGAGGACACAGCAAATCGATTACGAAAGGGGTTTTGTAAATTCCGATTACAGCGTCAGCCCGACAGATAAAGTAAATTACAAGACATCGGGCTTGGGAGTTTATTCTTACATACATCATAAATTCAGCGGCGCTCACATAAACAAGACAGGAATCCGCTACACGGAAATGTTTTTTGACGCTGATATAAGTTCCGAAAATCAGTTCACGGGCGGGTACGAGCACATAACAGACGACAAAGGCAGAACGGGGCTTCTTCAGGCGTTCACTCAATCTTCAATCAACATCGGCAGCAGGTTCACGTTCGCGGGAGGATTGAACGTAAACTATTTCGCTTTAAACAAATCCACGACCGCGGAGCCGAGGCTATCACTGAAGTACGCGCTGAACAGTTCAAGTTCGCTCAGCGCGGGTTTCGGAATGTACAGCCAGTATGAAGATATTTGCGTTTACCTTTCGAGTGTCAGGGACAGTACCGGAACATCGCGCAATCCGAACAGGGACCTGAAACCTTCACGAGCGCTGCATTTCGTCCTTGGATATGACCTTATGATTTCGAAGGACATTCATTTAAAGGCGGAAGGTTATTATCAGCGGCTATATGACGTGCCGGTAATGAAGGATTCCTATTATTCGATGCTGAACAATCCCGGCGGATACTTCAACGACCCGCTTATTAACAGCGGAAGCGGCAGGAACGCGGGACTCGACATCACTCTGGAAAAATTCTTCAGCGGCAATTATTATTATATTTTCACGGCTTCGGTTTATGATTCAAAATACAAAGGCGGCGACGGCATCGAAAGGAACGGAAAGTATAATTCAAATTTCGCATTCAACCTGCTTGGCGGAAAGGAATTTTTAACCAAATCGGGGAATGTATGGAGCGTGAATTTAAAAGCATCATACACAGGAGGCGAATACTATATTCCCGTAGATTTGGACAACTCTGTCCGGGAAAAGCGCGAGATACTCGACTACTCGCGGATATACACCGAAAAACTCGAGCCGTTCCTCTATCTCGACGCTACTTTCTCGTACAGAATCAATTACAAAAGAACGTCTCTGGTAATCACCGCTCAGGCGAAGAACATACTCGATAAGAAGGTCGTGCTGGGATATTCATACAACAACTATTCGAAAAGCATTAATGAACAGACGGAACTCGGACTCGTTCCGATGCTGAGCGTGAAGTACGAGTTTTAGTCAATTAATAATTAGTAATTAGTAATGAATAATTAAGAGCGGGACAGGAAGTTAGTAGTTAGTAGTTAGTAGTTAGTAGTTAGTAGTTAGTAGTTAGTAGTTAGTAGTTAGTAGTTAGGAGTTAGGAGTTAGGAGTTAGGAGTTAGGAGTTAGGAGTTAGGAGTTAGTAGTTAGGAGTTAGTAGTTAGTAGTTAGTAGTTAGTAGTTAGTAGTTAGGAGTTAGGAGTAAGACTTCTCAAATAAGATTTCTACATTCTCTTTTAGTAACCCCACCTTTTAAGGCGGGGTGAAAGATGAGCAACTACAGGATTTTATAAAAACGGTCAGGAAAAATTCCTGACCGTTTTTGAATTACTAATTATTAATTACTAATTACTAATTATTTGTTTGTTTGGTACTTCGCGTCCGATATCATTTTTTCGACGTCGCTGTACTGCGTATAATCTTTTGTAATCTGATTCAGCATATCGAGAGCGAGCGTCCAGTTATTTCCTTCGAAAGCGCGCTTGCCCGCGGCGAAGAGAAGGTTATTTCTCGCGGGTATGTAACGCGACTTGTAATATTCGTATTCCACGTCCTTGGCTGAATACGGGTCGAAGTAAGATGTCGTAATGATTTTAGAATATTCCACACCGTCCAGAAATTCCTTGTCGCTGAGATACTGATTCATCCTGTCGAGCCTTGTTTCCATTATGTTATTCACGACGGTCTGTCTGAGTCTGTTTACATCTTCTGCGTTTTTGAAAGATTTCGGGAAATCCGAAAGGAGTATAAGAATAGCCGTAGAGTCTTTCACGGGATTAAGGGTCTGGACGTACGACCATTTCTCGTCGAAGAAATTCGTAATTGCCTGAGTGAACATATAATCGATGACTGAATTCTTCTTGAAGTCTTCAGGGAAATCCGATATGTTCAGCAAAGCATCGTACCAGTTCCGCATTTCAAAATATTTCTGTCCCGCGGCGAACTCCTCGTCGTAACTAAGTTTGACCGGAGGAAGAGTCCTGTGCATTATGCACCTGTAGTTAGTGCTGTTAAGGTCGTTTACAATCGTGATGCCGAATACGTCAACGCCCGTCTGGTCGCGGTTCAACTGCCTCAAGGCGAAAGCCCTGAAGTTCTGGTAATTCCTCGAAAATATTTCCGCCTGAAATTTCGGCACCTTGACTTTCGCCGTCACGCTCACCGTGTTAAGGTAATCCACGGGAACGTTTATAGAGACGTCGTACATTTCCGTGTTCGGGTTGTAATACCCGAGTCCCGTTACTTTCACGTCAACGAGTCCGAGGCTGTTCTTCTGAGCCTGTTTTATTATACCTTCAGAGACTTTCATCTCTTCGGCAACGTTTGACACCATCACCTGTTTCTGAAATTTAACCCTGCTCGCGCGGTTTTCCTGGTCCTGGTCGTTTTCGAATTGGGTTTTTGTTATGAAAAGGTCGGGATACTTCTGAGCAATTTTGTTATAGTATTTTATCATATCGAAATCATACACATAAATGCCTTTGTCCGAAAGGAGCGCCATCCGGCTGTCGTCCTTGCTGAAAACGAAATTACATTTCTGTTGTCCGTAAGGGTCTATTCTTGATTTATACATCTGCACGCCGCCGAGGTTATAAACACCTCGTATCGCGCCGTTATCAACTATGAAATAATCAAATAATCCGCTCGCCACGGGCATAGCCGAGACGCCGTCGATTTCTTTAAGCGTTATTACGTTTTCCTGTGTAAGTTTGAAAAGTTTCACGCCCTGAGACGTAAGGCAAATCATAATCTCTCCCCTGTCGTCAAAATCAATTGACTTGAAATCCTTCAAGGGAAAAGTACGCACTTTCTTGCCCGTCTTCGTATCGAGATAATCTATATTGCTTCCGTTCCTGCAGAAGAGCGTATTGCCGTCGCCGCTGATGTCGAGGGCAATTTCGCCGGAGTACTGCATCACAGGCTCGCCTTCAGCTATGTCGAAGAGAACGGTATTCGCTCCAGCCACGACTACTATCGACCTGCCGTCGGGAGTCAGGAAAAAGTTGCTTATGCCTTCGAGGTTGAAGTCCTGAATAATCTGGCCGTAAACGATGTCAACGTACGTCAGAACGATTCTGTCGGGTGAGAGTTCGAGTATTCCCGCTTTTGTTCCGTCTGAGGTGAATTTAACTTTAACGTCATTGGGGTCATTGCTTAAGTCGAGAATTTTCTTAACTGTATAAGCGCCGTTTTCGTCGTAAGAACCGATTTCGAGGTAATACGAACCCTCTTTGGCAATCTGCCTCGCCACGACGAGGTTATTATTGTTGTCGAAGTAACCCGCTACCGCGGTTGTGATGTTTTTGAAATTGAGCGCGACCGCGTCGTCGAATTTTGTCTGCGGGAAGCCGTTCGATAACGCGGCGAATAAGAGAATGAGCGCGATAAAGATTTTTGTTTTCATAGTTTTCAAGGTTTTATTATTGCCTAAAAATATATTAAATAATAATGATATGGTAGAAAGAAATTGAGGGTAATGCGAAGAGGGTTTTTTGTTGAAAATTCCCGAGGAGATGTTTTGCAAAAGCCGGACACGGTAAGAGCGGATTGAACGGATTTGCACAGATAGAGCATATCAAAACGCGTTTGTACTTCGGGAAAATGCGTTTGTACTTCGGGAAAACGCGTTTGTACTTCGGGAAAATGCGCTTGTACTTCGGGATAACGCGTATGTACTTCGGGAAAACGCGTTTGTACTTCGGGAAAATGCGTTTGTACTTCGGGAAAATGCGTTTGTACTTCGGGAAAATGCGTTTGTACTTCGGGAAAATGCGTTTGTACTTCGGGGAAATACATTTGCACTTCGGGGAAATACAATTGCACTTCCGTTAAACGGATTTGCACTTCCGTTAAACGGATTTGCACTTTCATTAAAAGGATTTGCACTTCCGTTAAACGGATTTGCACTTTCATTAAACGGATTTGCACTTTCATTAAACGGATTTGCACTTTCATTAGACGGATTTGTGCTTTCGTTGAGCGGATTTCGCTATTTTATAATCATTTTTGTAGAGATTTTCTAGTAAATACCTTTAAAACAAGCATAAAAATGGGTTTTCGAAGGAAATGAAGCATATTAGGAACAATAAAGAATTAAGAAAGGCGGCAAAGAGCAATTGTTACGAAAACATTAAATTTAAAAAATTGCGTAGCAAAATAATTATTTTTTTTATAATTTTACTTAGTTCGCATAAAAAAACTAAAGATAAAGGGTAATCAGTATATCTCATTTAAGGGTAATAATGGGCGGTTCCAAAATCGGACATTTAAAAAAATTTCGTCTCATTCATCTGCGGCGAATTTAATCAAGCCGGAACACGTTTCCCCAACTTAACATCAGATATAAGCATACCCGCAATTATTTACAAAGAGTAAAAACAGGCTTTCAATAAGATTATTCAGGGAGAATAGTTTTATTGGGTTTTTTTGCTTAAAATTTTAAATAATAAAGGAATGAAAAACTTTACGAAAACAATTCTCGCGTCATTTATCCTGCTTTTCGTTTTATCAAATTCGGGATGGGGGCAATTACTTACAGACGACTTTACAGGATTGACAGTAGGAAATAATCTTGCCGGACAATCATCATGGACAAAAGGTGGTTCTGGACCAGATGCTACCGTTCAAAATTCTGCACCATTGTCTTATACAAATTATAATGGCGGAAGCGGTGAATATGTTCAAATGCCAACTGCCACGGGAACGTCAAGTAGAGTATATAAAGGATTCACATCTACCTTAGGAAGTACTAATACATTTTATTACTCATTTCTATTAAATCTCAGTTCAGTTTCTTCCACTGGTGACTATTTTATAAGTTTAGGAGATCCAACAACGGGAACAAGTTATTTCGCAAGAGTATTTGCTAAATCCAGTGGAGCGGGATTCAATATTGGTATATCAAAACTTTCGACTACGTCAACATACGGATCAACAGTATATAATCTTAATCAAACTTACCTTGTTATTGTAAAATATACGTATGTAACGGGTACAACAAATGACCCTGTTTATATTTGGATAAATCCAAATCTTACATCAGAGCCAAACATTGCAAGTGCTGAAGCAACAATATCTTCAGGCAATGACGGACCTGCAAATGTAGGTAATTTCATCTGGCACAATAGAAGTACGAATAATCCCGTAGGGAAATTTGATGGTGTAAGAGTCGCTTATGGCTCATCCTCATCAGCAGCATGGACTAGTCTTAATGCGTATGTTAGTTCAAGCTCCACCCCCCCTACATTAACAGCAGACGATACAAACAATGATGTAGATCACGATATTGACATTACTTTTACGGACAATGAGACTTGGAGAGGGTTAATAACTTCTGTAAAAATTGGCGGTACGGCTTTAGATCCCGAAGACTATTTGATAACAGCAGGCAATCTTCAATTAAAACCTTCCATCGGAAATTCTTTACTAACTACTTCTGGTACAAAGGCTGTGACGGTTGAAGCAACCGGTTACCTGGTAGCATCAGTTTCGCAGGTTATAAATCCCGGCAGTATTTCTTCGACAACATCGACGGCAATCATTAGCACACCCTTAACTCAAGGAGCAACAAGCACAATCACTTGCACGGCTAAGGATCAATATAATAATCTAATTCAAGGATATTATTTCAAATATGAAGGCAATATCACAAATACGAACCCTACAACCGCAGAAAAATACAACATAGATGGCTCGGATGTGACTGCTACGGTATCAAATGTCCAACTAACTACCGCTACGAATTCAAGCGGTATCGCGACATTTGATGTTATTATGCCTGGTTTCGTCGATGCAAATGACGGAATAAGTATTCAGGTTCAAGAAAGTGACGGTTCTACGAATATTAGTTCTCCGTTTACATATACAAAGACGGCTCCACAAATTACATTAACGGGTACAGACCCCGGTACATCAAATTTTTCGCAAGGAAGTACCAACAACATACTTTACAGAGTGAAAGTTGATGTATTAAACGATGTTACTACATTAAACACCGTTTCATTCAGTATGAGCGGAAATTATATTTCCTCTGATATCCAAAGTACCGGTCTGAAATTATGGTACTCAACCGACGCTAATTTCGGAAGTGATGCTACTATCGGTTCAGTTTCTTCTTCCAGTGCAGGTTCCGGAGAAACAATTACATTCAACGGTTTGTCCCAACAATTCAGTGTAGGAACCGGCTATCTATTTTTGACGGTTGACATCAATTCGGCAGCAACATCTGGTAATAATATAATGGGACAGAATAATTCTACAGGTAATTTTTCATTCAGTTCTGGAACATTTGGAAGCAGTACATTTGGCTCAGGTAATTCGCATACAATTCTTGATCAGCCATTATTATTGTTCTCAGAATACATCGAAGGCACATCAAATAACAAAGTGTTTGAACTTTTCAATGCTTCAACTTCGACTATTAATTTATCTGACTATGTAATAGTCCAATTTAATAACGGGGCGAGCCGGACAACAGGAACGCGATTTGCACTTACCATTACAAATCCAACATATTTAGCGCCCGGTGCAACTTTTGTTATAGTAAATTCTTCAGCGAATTCTAACTTTACTGCATTAGCGAATTTAACTACATCGAGTAGCGTTTTAAACTTCAATGGTGATGACGCACTTGCCATCTATAAAGCAACGGATGTAAGCGGTACAACAATCAAGCCGGATGCTGTTGAAGTTGACATATTCGGGAAAATTGGTGAAGATCCTGGAACTTATTGGGGTTCCGGATCGACAGTAACTGCGGATAAGACACTGAAAAGGAAGAATACTATATATTATCCAGTAAGTTCCAATCCCGCTTCCTTTGATCCGGCAACTGAATATGATAGTTATACAGTGGATACATATTCCGGACTCGGCATTCATGACTTCGGCGGAACAATCTCATCAAGCACAACCTTACCGCCTCGAGCGTTTACAAATTTGACATTAGATGGTTCGGGAATAAATGTTAATTTGGCCGGAACTACTATTGTTACTTCTTCATTTAACATGGCAAATGGTGAATTAAGTATTGGAAATAAAACCCTAACACTTAATGGTACTGTTACTGGCAACGGAACAATTACAGGTTCATTATCCTCAAACCTAACGATTGGCGGTACAGGTGACTTAGGGACCATATGCTTCACTTCCGGTTCAGGAATTCTAAACAATCTAACAATAAATAGGATTTCATCCGGTTCTTTAACTTTAGGTAGTAATCTTACCATCAACGGAAATCTTACATTAACTTCAGGAAAATTAGTTGCTGCTTCAGATAAGAAATTAATATTCGGAACGGGCGCGACGATTACAGGAGGCTCGTCAACGAGTTTCATTGACGGTCCCGTGGATTTGAATACAAATTCAACCGACATAAAAACGTTGCATATTGGAAACGGAACAGATTACAGAACAGTGGGTATTACACCGACAACAACCGATGCTACAACTTATTCTATTGAATTTAAAAATACTGCATATTCCGATACTGTCACATTTACGTCTCCTCTGGTTAAAGTAAGCACACGGGAACATTATTTAATCAGCAGGACGAGCGGAAGCGCCAATGCTTATATTACAATCAGTTGGGATTCACTTGCGGGAATTACCAATCTTGCAAATTTAAGAGTCGGGCACTGGAATTCCACAAGTTGGGAAGATGCGGGAAGAACAGGTTTTTCCGGAGACGAGAAAAACGGCACGATTACATCTGGAATAGTTTCATCATTCAGTCCGTTCGCAATTGCTTCTACTTCTGATCAGCCATTGCCGGTTATTCTTTCAGGTTTGACATCTTCTGTCAGTAATAGAGATATTTTACTAAGGTGGTCGACTTCATCCGAAGCGAACAATTCGGGATTCGACGTCGAGAGGAAAGGGATGAACGAAAGCAACTGGATGAAGGCGGGTTATATTCAGGGCAGCGGAAATTCGAATTCGACGAAAAACTATTCATTCATCGACAGAGGTCTGCAGACGGGCAAGTATCAGTACAGATTGAAGCAGATTGACTTCAACGGGAACTGCGAGTATTTCGACCTTAACGGTTACGTCGAAGTAGGAGTGCCGAACAAGTACGACATTTCGCAGAACTATCCGAATCCTTTCAATCCCGTGACGAAGATTGATTACAACCTGCCATTCGACAGCAAGGTGAGTTTAAGGATTTACGACGTAACCGGACGCGAGGTGAAAAATCTGTTCAGCGGCGATATGAAGGCGGGTTATTACACGCAGGTCTTCGATGCGTCATCGCTGTCAAGCGGTGTCTATTTCTACAGAGTAGTGATGAAATCAGGCAAAGCCGATTTTGTTCAGAGCAAGAAGATGGTGGTCTTGAAATAATTAGTAATTAATAATTGGTAATTAGTAATTAAGTTTGTTTAAAATATTTTTTGACCTCATATTTTAAGGCGGGGTTAAAGAAACAAGTACAAAAGTAATTTAGTCCTCGGTAAATAGAAACTGCGGCTAAAGCCCGTTCTAGAGAAGTTTAAACCCCACTCTGAAGAGTGGGGTTATTTTTTTATTAGCCGGGTTAAATCCGAGAGTCCCCAAAGAGCAGGGAGACTCTCGGATACGATTATTGAAGGGTTACGAATCCGGTGCTTCGCAGCCGGATGAAAGCGGGACTCCCGGATTTTAACATTGAGACCGCAAGAATAAGTTAGTAGTTAGTAGTTAGACTTTTTATATATAATTCGTACACGAGAGTCCCCAAAGAGCAGGGAGACTCTCGGGAATGTAATGAAGAAGATAGTAGTTAGAATCTTTTCCGGGATAACGGAGAGGACAAGTTATTAAACCGGATTTGAGTTTCTCTAAAAGCGCTCTTCTGTGAGTTTTCTGTTCACCATCGAGCCGGCAAGGTTTCCGCTGTACACGGCATTTGCTACCGTTCGCAGCGCTGATGAGTTGTCGCCGCAGGCGTAAACGCCTTCTATAGTTGTTTGCTGTGACGAGTCGATTTTTAAATGCCCGGTTTCTGTAAGTTCGCATCCCAGTGAAACCGGAATATCCGAATGCTGAGTAAACTGAACAACCGCATAGACCGCGTCAAATTTCATCTTATCGATTCCGCGGAAAACAATATTTTTAACGCGACCGTTTTCGTGTTCGATTTCGGAAATCTCATTCTCAATAATATTTATGCCCCTCCTTTTCAGCGCCGACATTTGTCTTTCATTAAAGCCTGCCTTTCCCGATGTTAAAATAGTAATGTCGGACGTGAGATTGCTTATCAGCGAAGCAAGGTGAAACGCTTTTTCACCGTTAGCAAACACTGCCGTTCTTTGACCGCGGTATTCGTAACCGTGGCAATACGGACAATGGATTACCGAGATGCCCCAGCAATCCGAAAAGCCTTTTATAGCAGGCATTATATCCTTAATACCCGAAGCGAAGATTAGTTTTTCAGCGCTGAAATCTTCGCCCTCACGGGTAATGACCGTGAATCCGATTTCGGTTTTCTTTCCTGCCGAAGCGATACCATCGAGAAATCTAACCGTATCATATTTCAGAACCTGCGCTTTCGCTTTTTCAGAAATCGCCGCGGGTTTTACACCGTCCTGAGTGATGAAGTTATGTGAGCGTGGGGTTTGCCTGTTACAGGGCAAACCGCTGTCGATTATAAGAACGTTTTTCAGCGAACGCCCCAGAGCCATTGCGGCTGAAAGTCCCGCGTAACTTCCGCCGACGATTATTACGTCGTATGTTTTCAAATTTGTTATTATTGTTTCCGCCATCTTTAAAAGTATTATAACGGTAACAATACTATTATAATATAGTTCATCGGGAGGATCGGTCAGTTATTATGTTGTTTGGAAACCAAATCGGGAGGCAGCCGTTATTGAGGAGTTACTTATAATTCCCCGGAACGAATGTTATGTTCAGCAGGACCTTTCCGGAGGTGTAATTGACGTTCAGTACTTTGCCGCTGATAGAAACTATACTCATCCTGTCTTCATCGTCTGTTCCTTTATCAAATACTATAACAGTATCATTGGCGAGTTCCCAGGTTCCAGTTTCAGCGCCGGAGTCATCTTTTATCGGCTCGTCGTCTTCGATATAAACGTATTTGCCGTTTTTCTGAAACTCCATATAAACATAAAAATCATTTCCCTTCCTGCCGTTCTCCGTGTAGGAAGAGGAAAGCCATTTCCGGCATAACGCCTCCTTGACGAAAAGTTGCCCGGTCACTGTTTGTGTGGTATCCTGCGTGAACGCGATGCCTGAAAGCGTCACGAAAAAAACTGCTGCGAATATTATTCTTTTTATCATTTTATAAAATTAATATCAGTCGTCGAGATTCTCTATGTAATAAACTAAATTAATTCCGACGAGAAAAGAGCCGGGTGCGTTCGTTCCGATTCCGGAATAAGGAAAATTCATTTTCACGAGAGGCGTAAGCCTGATATACGTCAGCGGATAGTACGTGTACGAAGCGGTAAGCCCGAAAGAATTTTCATCCGAGCCGGGCACGCTCTTTTCGTCAATACTGTGATTTCCCTGAACGAAACCCGCGAAGGCAAGCGATACTGAACTTTTCATATTAATAAGATAGTTCATAGTCAGCGCGTAATTCAGCCTTTCGCCGAGTTGCCTTTTAAATGAATTCGTGAGCGGCCGGTTATAGTATTCGTCATAGGTCTTGCTGAAACTGTGAAGCCAACTTAAGTCCGCGCCAAACTGGAATTTGTTTTTCAGAATTGTCTTTATGAAAGAGACGCCGAGCATCGCCGTGTAGAATCCTTTTCCGGTTATGTCTATTTCACTGTCGGCTTTATCGTCCGACTTGCCCGTGGGAAGCGTCATTCCGAAAGTAACCGCGAGGTACGGAGTCTTCTCGTCCATCTTTGTTTTTTTGTTCACGGTATAAAGGCTGTACTCGTGAAATATCTCGTATCTGCCGCTTAACACAACATCGCCTATTCCCGATCCGCTCGAAGGAAGCCCTGCCAGTTCGTTTCTGTTGATTACGAACGGAACCGATACGCCCGCCTGAAGATGTTTATTGAACCTGTAAGCGGCGGAAAAGGATGGCGTCATCTGCCAGTTGGTTTGTTTCGTTTTAATCCATTCGCTGCCCGAATCCCAGACTCCGTTGAAGTTGTCCCATTTATACCCCGCGCTGAAGAGCGCTTTTTTATTAAGGGAAAGCACCGCGATGTCGTAAACACCGCCGCCGCAGCAGATTTGAGAGCGCAATTGCCCTGCAGTGAACAGAAAAGAAAGAAATATTATGAATATTATTTTTTTCATTTTACCTCACGTCAAATATGAAATAGAATGTCGGTGTCGGGGTTATGAATTGATTGTTTACTTCTATGGAATCATAAAGATACCATTCCCCCGCCATCGTGTAATTCGCTTTTCCCTGATAATGACCGTTTCCGAGAAAAACCGGATTCGTGTTACTGCTCGAACCGTGACCGTGTGAAGGCATCCAGGGTTTGATGTACATCTTTGCCGAATCAACTTCGTTGTAAGTAATTTGGTCGTCTGAACTGTGCAGAATGCATCTGAAATCATTAAGACCTATCTTCGCGTCCTTGCCTGAAATTACGGTCAGCAAATACAGTGTAGTACTTCCCTGAGGCAGCCAAAAGCGCATCTGATTATTCGGATTCTGAACCACGTCAAAATTTCTGTGCCTGATGAAGTTGCCGTCGTTATAACCATAATCTCCGTACCAGAATGACGTCGATGAATCGGAAAGCATAATGTAAGAAACGTAGCCCGTGAAAAGACCATCAGCGTCATTGAAATTAAATTTAGGACTGACGGGTGTGCCGTGCCCGGGTCCCGCGGTGTGGTACATAACGGGAATGTAATTGACATAACCCGTTTTTTGTTCGGCGCCGTTCAGGAAAACCTTGAAACCGATTTCGTTGTAACCTACAAGCAATATGGCTCCCGTCTTGCTGTAAAACTCGTACTTTATTCCCGCGGAATCTACAGTGAACAGTTTTGTATAATTCGGGTTCACGGGAGTTTCCGTATTCACGGGATTATCCTTGTTGCAGGAATAAAAAAAAGCGGCAGCGAACAGCAGTAATATTATTTTTTTCATATCCGAATAAATGTTGATATGCAATATAGTTAAAATCGTTCAATAATTAAACAGTCGGAATGAAAAAAGGTCGTTTTGTTATGGTATTTACACTTTTATGAAAAGGCGGGGCTATATTACCCCGCTTTGTGAATAGTTGAAAATGTTACTTGATTATTGACGAATGAAAATCAGAATTTCGAAATATTTATCGCTCTGCTTAGCAGACCTGATATTATGCTTATTCCCATCATCTGGTCTGACCGGACGACGGTACCGAAAATTACATTCGTTGTTGTGGAACCCGAGGTCGATTTATAGTTCACTATCCATAAATCGTTCGGAAAGCCAACGAGACTTTGTATGTATTCAGGTAAATCGAGTCGAAGCGTACCCAATGCCGGAATCAGGAACATATTAACTGAATTGGTTGAACCCGAAGGAGCGCCGTTCAGGAAAGTGCTTCCATTCGATGTGCTTGACCTCGGCGTGAAAGACGAGTCAAAGCGTATAACGGGATTTGACGAGTAACTGTAACCGTAAGCGACGTCGCTGTTCACGAGGCTATCCTTGTTAGTGCTAATGTTGAAATTGGAATTATTAATTAAAGTCAGCGCTCCCGAGACAATATTTCTCGCCGATGTATCCTGAATCAGATTCAGGAGCGTATTGAAATTAAATGCGGCGGTGAGTTCTATGCAGTCCCTTTCACCGGGAGTAGGGTCAGGCGTATAGACAGCGAGTTCGTTTGAGCCCGTTTTCTTGAATATATAAAGCCACGCGCCGATGTTATTCGGGTCAGTGATTCCCGACGAAAGCGAAATATCCGTTTTTCCCGCGTCCTCGCCCGAGTAAAGCACGTTCTTTCCGAAAATCATAACGAGTTTTGCGCCGGAGTATTTTCTCTGCGCCTGAGCAAAAGCCGAATCCAGCCTGTCTTTCGCAGTGACCTTGTTGCTGACGATGTCATTTATGATTGTTTCTGTCTCGTTGCAGGAATAAATCCCCGAAAGAGAAATTCCGAACGCGAGCGCAAGAAATAGATTTAATAATTTCCTCATTAGTGTATCCTTTCGTTTTCTTAGAGGCAATATAAGTAAAATGAAAAATACTTGAAGTTGTAAATGCAGTACAAAAGCATTACTAAAGCAAAAGCCCTGCAAATAATTGCAGGGCTTAAAAATCGTGGAGATAAGGGGAGTCGAACCCCTGACCTTCTGAATGCCATTCAGACGCTCTACCAGCTGAGCTATATCCCCGAACAAACAAAATTACCTAATCATTGACCGAAATTCAATTCTATTCCAATCGCCGTTTGGATTTCCCGGTACGGATAAAACGGACAGAATCATTCCTTGAATAAAGAATGCTTTTTAAATCCGGTTGTTAAGCCTTATTAAGGGCAGGCTCCGTTACGAGTTCTCTGACGAGATTGCTGAGTTCTCTGATAGCGAAAGGTTTAGAAAGATAATGCGTGCATCCTCCTTTGAGAAACTCCTCCTTGTCGCCTGACATCGCGTATGCCGTAAGCGCCACGATGGGCGTATTCTCATAACCTTTAATTTTTCTAATCAAGCCGGCAGTCTGCACACCTCCGATGCCCGGCAATCCGATATCGAGAAGGATTACGTCGTATTTGTATTTACCGACATACTCAACCGCTTCTTCTCCGGTGCTGACAATATCAATTTCGTAACTACCCTTTAATACCTGATATGTTACTAATGCGGAGAATTCGTCATCCTCTACCAATAGCAATTTATATGTGTTCCCCATACCGCAATATTGCACAAAATTCAGAATAAATTCAATTTACAAATTCGTCGATTCGGAGGACAAATAAAACACTCGGATAAACCGCGGACACGGTATAAATTTTTATCATAAAATGAATTAATG
>DATMXZ010000025.1:0-5966 GCA_035561235.1 Ignavibacteria bacterium | reverse complement strand
AAACAAAGTAACGTATCAATGAAGGAAAAGTTCTCTATGAAGAAACTTTACTATTCCATCAGTGAGGTTAGTAAAATCACTGAACTGGAACAGTATGTTCTTAGATACTGGGAGACGGAATTTGAACAACTGAAACCTGCAAAAAACCTCGCGGGCAACAGAATTTATACGAACAAGGACATAAAACTCATTCTTTACATAAAACGTCTTCTTCGTGATGAAAAATACACTATCGAAGGCGCAAAGAAACTGCTCAAGACCTATAACTTCAAGGAAGAACAGCAGGATGAGCAAAAGCCCGCTGAGAAGAGAAAATTTTCTCCCCAGTATTATCATAAAGAACACAAACCTTCAAAGGAATTAAGTCTCTTCAATTCCGATTCCAAAGCCGATGAAAATCAGGAACCGGGAAAGACAGAAATAAAAAGGGACCTGAAGGAACTGAGAAATTTCCTTTCCGAACTGCTCGAGGACATAGATTAAAGAACTCCCGTTACAAGTTTGCTGAGAGTTCTAATGACCCCGTCCCTGTCGGTTCTCCCGAAGTTTATTATTATCGAATATAAATTCCCGTCCTCTATATTCTTGCTGTAATACTTTTTTATATATTCCCGTTTGCCCTTATCCTCCGCATTGATGAATTTTTTCGCCTCCGCCTTATCAAAGTTAAAATATTCGCACGCGTGCGCGACCCGTTTCTCGTACGGTTCTATGAGCCTTAAGTGTAGTCCGTGCTTCAGACCGGACGTGATTATATTCGCTCCCCTGCCGACAAGGACTATGTTTCCGAGATACGCGAGATGATATATTGTCAGCGTAATTTTATGAATTAGTTTGTGCTCTGAAGGATGCAGGCCGAAAAGTTGTTCAATAACCGTCTGCATTTCGGGTATTTTCCGCTCCGGCATGTACCTCGCTATCTCTTTCGGCAATTCGTTGTCGTCAATAACTTTCTCAAGTATATTCTTGTTAAAAAGAGCCCATAACTCATCCCCGCTGTTGGAATTTATTCTGTCAAGCAGTCTGCTCGGAAAATCGAAACCGCCCGCTCCTGTTTCACGCGATATAGTAATAAATGGCTTCGTGTTGCGTGCTATCATCTTCTCGGCTTCGTGCCTTGAGGAAAGCCGTCCTATGTATTCTTCGATTATCTCTATTCCTGACCTCTTATCCATGCGCCCTCCTTTTTTTAAATTGTAAGCAAACGGAAGTTTAAATGGTATGAAAAAAAATCTTCCGTAATTGTGAATTTTAATTTATATGAATTCTTAGCGTAAAAATCGCTAACTTTATATTTAAATTATTCGTATGGCTGACAACAAAATCATCTTTTCTCTCGTCGGAGTGAATAAGTTCTTTCCTCCCCACAAGCAGGTTCTTAAGAACATATATCTTTCGTTTTTTTATGGAGCGAAAATCGGCATAATCGGACTAAATGGCTCGGGTAAATCAACGCTTCTTAAAATTATTGCGGGTTTGGAAACCGAGTTCGACGGAGAACTGCATTTCACGAAGGAATACTCCATTGGTTTTCTCTCTCAGGAACCCGAACTCGATAACTCGAAGACCGTGAAGGAAACAGTGATGGAAGGAGTCGGTGAAATTGTCGGCATACTGAAAGAGTACGAAGAAATCAATAACCGCTTCGCAGAGCCGATGTCCGATGATGAAATGACGAAACTCATAGAACGACAGGGCGAACTCACTGAACTTATCGAACATAAGGGCGGATGGGAACTCGATGCGAAACTCGAAAGGGCTATGGACGCACTTCGATGCCCTCCGGAGGACGCCGTGGTCGGTAACCTGAGCGGCGGCGAAAGAAGAAGAGTTGCGCTTTGCAAACTTCTTCTCACGGAACCCGACATACTCCTTCTCGACGAACCTACAAACCATCTCGACGCGGAATCCGTAGAGTGGCTTGAGATTTTTCTTCAGCAGTACAAGGGTACGGTTATCGCAGTAACGCACGACAGGTATTTCCTAGATAACGTAGCGGGATGGATTCTTGAACTCGACCGCGGCGAAGGCATTCCCTGGGAAGGTAATTATTCTTCCTGGCTCGGCCAGAAATCGAAACGTCTCGAAATGGAAGAGAAAACGGAAAGCAAGAGAAGGAAAACTCTCGAAAGAGAACTTGAATGGGTGCGTATGTCCGCAAAAGCCCGCCACGCCAAATCAAAAGCGCGTCTGCAGGCTTACGATAAACTCCTTAACGAGGACACAAAGGATAAAGAAGAAAAACTCGAAATATTCATTCCCAACGGACCAAGACTCGGGAACAAAGTTATCGAAGCAGTTAAAGTGAAAAAATC
This sequence comes from Ignavibacteria bacterium, assembly GCA_035561235.1. GTDB lineage: Bacteria > Bacteroidota > Ignavibacteria > Tepidaquicellales > Tepidaquicellaceae > CAIKZJ01. Next base: position 3,651 of record DATMXZ010000025.1, on the reverse strand, counting down.
ATTCGGCGATAACCTGCTCTTTGATAATCTCGAATTTTCCCTACCTCCTGCGGGCATCGTCGGTGTGATAGGACCCAATGGAGCGGGTAAAACCACTTTGTTCAGAATGATTCTCGGTACTGAGAAACCTACTGGTGGAAGTTTTGAAGTCGGAGAAACGGTTAAAATCGGATATGTTGACCAGAGCCACGTCGAATTGAATCCTGAGGACACCGTCTGGCAGGCGATTTCAGAGGGCGCTGAACTCATTGAACTCGGCGGTAGACAGATTAATTCACGCGCTTATGTCGGGAGATTCAACTTCAACGGAGCCGACCAGGAAAAGAAAGTCAGGATGCTCTCGGGCGGCGAAAGAAACAGGCTTCATCTCGCGCTTACTCTCAAATCACAGGCTAACGTGCTGCTTCTCGACGAGCCGACTAACGATATTGACGTCAACACTCTGCGCGCCCTTGAAGAAGGTCTCGAGGATTTCGCGGGCTGCGCCGTAATTATCTCGCACGACAGATGGTTCCTTGACAGAATAGCCACGCATATACTCGCGTTTGAAGGCAATTCGGATGTTTACTTTTTTGAAGGAGGATATTCCGAATACGAGGAAAATAAAAAGAAGAGGCTAGGAGATACGGGACCAAAACGTATTAAATTCAGAAAATTAATTGAGTAAACCGAATTCAATATTGTCAATGCTGACATTATTGAAAAATGATCTGGTTGATTTTGTTTTTCCGAAAATATGCCTGATTACCGACGAACGTCTTCCCGAAAATAATTCGAATTCATTTATAAAAGACGACGTTCTGCGCGGTATCGAGAAAGCGAATGCCGATGACCTCGTTCTACTGAAAGCAAAAATCAATTCGGACTTTTTCTTTTCTAAATACGTATTCAGGCACGAGAACGAAGTCCAAACTCTCATCCATTTCCTTAAATATAAAGGATTCACCTCTGTCGGAACGTTTCTTGGCGAATTGCTCGGAGAAACAATTAAGGAAAAATACTCAACTGAATTGTCGCGTTTTGGCTGCATCGTCCCCGTTCCCCTGTTCAGAACGAAAGAACGTGAAAGAGGATATAATCAAAGCGCGTTCATCGGCGAAGGCTTGAAAAAATCTACAGGTCTTGAATTAAGAAATGATATCGTCTTCAGAAGGCGTTACACTCAGTCGCAAACAGGATTGTCTTACAAAGAACGCGTCGAAAATGTTAAGGATGCTTTCGACATTAAAGGCGATTTCAGCCCGGAGAGCGTCGGGAACGGTATACTCGTCGTCGATGACGTCATAACAACGGGTTCTACGATAAAGGAGGTAATACGTACTCTCAAAGAAAACCTCAACGTCAAAATCGGCGCGCTTTCAGTCTGCATCGCTAAAGAGTGATTTTCTCAAGACCGCGCAGCAGCGTTTTGATGTCTTTCTTGTTGTTGAATATGTGCGGCGATACCCTCAGAAAACCTTCCCTGAGCGCGATAAAAATATTCTGCTTCTCCAGTTCTTTATGCACGTATGCGTTCTTCGTTTTGTCCGCGCAGGAGAAAACCAGTATGTTAGAGCGGTGCTTGTCCGACATGTCGGACTCTATTTTATACCTCTTGCTCAATCCATCGGCAAATACATCGAGAAGTTTCTTTATATGTCTGAAAATATTATCCGTACCGAGTTTTAAAAAAAGTTCAAGACTCGACTCAAGCCCAATCATGCCGAGAGTGTTCGGCGTCGAATTTTCGTAAGCGGACCCGTCCTCGTTGAAATCAAGTTTGTAATCAAGAAAATTTTCAAATTTGTATTTCACGCTCATCGTGGATACGTACGTGGGCTCGATTACTTTTTTCATTCTCCCGGGAATGTACGAGAAGCCGATTCCCGCGGGAGACATCATCCATTTCTGCGAGCCTGCCGCGAGAAAATCAGGATTGATTTTATTTACGTCCATCGGAACCACCCCCGCGCTTTGAATCGCGTCGACTACGAGATATGCTCCGTAACGCGTGCATAATTCCCTTAATGCTGAAAGGTCGTTTCTGAATCCGAGGAATTCCACGGAACTTACAGTCAAAACGCGCACCCTGTTATTTCTTAGAACGTTCTCTACGTCCTCTTCCTTGATAACACCGTTCTGCGAAGGAATTTTTATGTTCCGTATCCCGCGGAGTTTTTCCTGATTCATCCACGCGTATACTATCGCGGGAAATTCGGAATCCGCGTACGCGGCGCAATCCCCTTCGGACAGCCTTATCCCGTTGGCGAAAATGTTTAGTCCGTGCGTCGTGCTTCCTGTAATTATTATCTCGGATTCATTCGCTTTTATCACTTTCGCTGCGAGCGCCCTTACTCTCTTCATTATCGAGTTGTTAAACACGCTCAGGTTGTCGTTCGTGTGAGTAAACCTTTCTATATATTCCCTGAGTCTTCTTTCCGTCTCCAGAGAATAAGGCGCGTAGTGCGCCGAATCCAGATAGACACACGATTCCGACATCGGAAAAAATTTCCGCGCTTCGCTGATATCTTCTATTTCGCTGAATCTTTTCTTTATGTTCTTTTGCTTCACTTGTTTTTCTTCTTCTTTGTCTTTTTTTCTTCCGTAAGATTTCCCGGATATATTTTTTTGTAATTTTCGTAATAGAACATTATGTACTCTACGTACTTGTAAGGCTCCTGCCAGTTGTTAAGCGTTCCGCCGGGCGGACGTCCCGTCTTCGGCCAGACAAGTCTGTGCACGGAATCCTGATTCGACGCGAGATAAGGATAATATTCCTTCACGTTATCCCACTTGTTGTAATCTTTTCCGAAATAATTGGCGATTGTCATGGCGTCGACAACCCTGCCCAGACCTGCGTTATACGCGGCGAGCGCGAATTTTATTTTGTCCTCTCCCGTAAATTCGAACGACGCCGCGAGCGTCGCGTAATAATACATACCCGCTGTGAGATTGTTGTATGGCGTTTTGGTATCTTCGAGTTTCAGTTCGTTCTGCAAGCCAAGCCCGGTTCCCGGCATTATCTGCATGAGACCGTATGCGCCCGCTCTCGATACCGCTTCAGGATTGAAGTACGATTCCTGACGTATCATCGCCAATATTAGCCTCCAGTCAAGTTTATAATGGTTGCATTGCTCCTTTATAACGTCGCCGTATGCCTCGACAAGTTCATTCACGTTGCCGTAAGTAAATGTCATTTTCTTGTTGAACAGATTAGTTCTCAGGTATTCGAATTCATTGAATTTTCTCACGGAATCTTTTGGAAACAACATCGTATTGAAGCATATGATGTTGAAAATATTGCTCCACTTCAAATAGAATCTCTCGAGTTCGAATGTCGTTACTTTACTTTTTTTATCCAGTACTTCCGAATTGTCCGTCTTAAGATTCTCACTGACGGGCGAAATCGGATCTTCACTCCCTTTTATTTCTGTCTTCAATCCGGCTTCTCTTTGCGTCTGTATTGATGTAATAACCGCTATCGCCATTGCCGTCAAAACCAGCGCGACCGTTATATATGTAATTATGTTCTTCTTTGTAAAACGCATTATACTATTGGTTTTACAGTATATTATATGCTTCCATTTTTTAAATTAACAATATCAGCCATTAAATTCAGTATATTATTGCTTACATTAAACTTCCCGCCCCACTGCACTGTCTAATTATTGC
>DATMXZ010000024.1:0-2311 GCA_035561235.1 Ignavibacteria bacterium | reverse complement strand
GATTTTTTTATTTTTGTACATCTACCAAAAAATACCAAATTTACCAATATGCAAAAATTAGTTTTACTGGGTGATGAAGCGATAGCTCAGGCTGCTATTGATGCGGGTATATCGGGTATATATGCTTATCCCGGGACCCCGTCTACTGAAATCACTGAATATGTACAGCACTCGAAGGAGGCTAAGGAAAAGGGCATTCGTTCATCCTGGTCTGCAAACGAAAAGACCGCGATGGAAGCGGCTCTCGGTATGTCATACGCGGGCAAGCGCTCGATGGTTTGTATGAAACACGTAGGACTCAACGTCGCCGCCGACCCGTTCGTCAACTCGGCTATAACAGGCGCTAACGGCGGGATGATAGTCGTCGCAGCGGACGACCCGTCTATGCACTCGTCGCAGAATGAGCAGGACTCGAGATTTTTCGGCAAGTTCGCGATGATACCAATTCTCGAACCTGCGAACCAGCAGGAGGCGTACGACATGGTGCATTACGGATATGAAATATCCGAGAAGTATAAAATTCCCGTGATGCTAAGAATCACTACAAGACTCGCGCACTCGAGAGCGGGCGTTTCAAGGAAAGTGCAAAGACCTCAGAATGAACTCGCTCTGCCAAAGAATCTTACTCAGTTTGTTCTTCTCCCCGCGATAGCGAGGAGACAATACAAGGATTTGCTTAAGAATCAGGAAAATTTTGAAATGGAATCGGAGACATCCGGATTCAATCATTACTTCGACGGAAAGAACAAAAAGTTAGGTATAATAGCGAGCGGACTCGGATACAATTATCTTATGGAAAATTTCGGAGCCGCGGGATGTCCTTATCCGGTTCTGAAAATTTCCCAGTATCCGATTCCCGTAAAGATGATTAATATGATTTGCAATGAATGCGATGAAATTCTGATGCTTGAGGAAGGCGCTCCGATTATTGAGGAATTGCTGAAGGGCATTTTAAATAATAATCTGAAAATCAAAGGTCGTCTTGACGGTACGGTTCCGCGCGACGGAGAACTCAATCCGAACATCGCGGCTGTGGCTCTTGGCCTGACTGACACGCGGGGAAATGACGTGCCGTCGTTGGTTGTTCCCAGGCCTCCGTCACTCTGCGCAGGCTGTCCGCACATCGATTCGTATCTTGACCTGAAAGCGGTTCTCGCGGAATACACGCCCGGAAGGGTCTTCGCGGATATCGGATGTTACACGCTCGGAGCCTTGCCGCCGTACAGCACGGTTAATTCTACGGTTGATATGGGCGCTTCGATTACGATGGCTAAAGGCGCCTCGGAAGCGGGTCTTACTCCTGCTGTCGCGGTAATAGGTGATTCGACTTTCACTCACTCGGGTATAACCGGTCTTCTTGACTGCGTTAACGACAGGTCTCATGTGACGATTTTCATACTGGATAACGCGACTACGGGAATGACAGGCGGACAGAATTCCGCCGCGCTCGGCAAGATTGAAGACATCTGCAAAGGCGTCGGAGTCGAAGAAAATCATATACACGTTTTAAACCCGATGAAGCGGTACCACGAAGAGAATATGAAAATAATTCAGCAGGAACTTGCTTATGAAGGCGTTTCGGTAATCATTCCGAGAAGAGAATGCATACAGACAATCGGAAAAAAGAACAAAGATAAAAAAGCGGAGGTAAAGAAATGAAAAAGGATATTATTCTCGCAGGCGTCGGAGGACAGGGAATCCTTTCAATTGCGTCTGTAATCGGTATTGCCGCGGTGAATCTGGGACTTAACCTGAAACAGGCGGAAGTTCACGGGATGAGCCAGCGCGGCGGCGACGTTCAGTCTCACCTGCGCTTATCGGACAAAATAATTTACTCTGACCTTATTCCTTACGGAAAAGCGGATATGATAATTTCAGTCGAGCCTATGGAGTCGTTAAGGTATCTTCCTTATCTCTCTCCCGACGGCTGGATAATTACTAACGACAAACCGTTCGTGAATATATCTAATTATCCGCCTCCTGAGAATGTCAGTAATGAACTTTCTGCGCGCAAAAACAGCATAAGCATTGACGCGGATAAAATTGCGAAGGAAGCGGGCTCATTGAAGTCTGCTAATATGGTAATACTCGGTGCTTCGTCGCCCTTTCTCGACATTGATTACGGGAAACTTGAGGAAGCCATAAGGTTCATTTTCGGCAGAAAAGGCGATGATGTGGTTAACGTGAATCTGAAAGCAATGAAAGCAGGAAGGGAAATTGCCGAAAAACGATGATATTAGTCTTATTATGAATAGTATAAAAAACCGGATTTATTCCGGTTTTTTAATGCAAATTAGCGAAGATATTAAGG
>DATMXZ010000023.1:0-14542 GCA_035561235.1 Ignavibacteria bacterium | reverse complement strand
ATTATAAAAAATAGACTTATTGAAAAGATTTTAACATTGAATTAAACATTACTTAATGAAGTTATCTACAGTGATAATGGCTGCCGGCAAAGGCAAGCGGATGAAGAATCCCGACAGGTCGAAGGTCATGTTCGAACTTCGCGGAAAACCTATGATTGAATACGTCATCGAACTTTCCCTGAAGATAGATTCCGAATTAATCGTCCCGATTGTCGGGCATCAGAAGCAGAGCGTAATCGATTTTCTTTCCGCGAGGTTCGCGGATTATATTGACAGGATTAAATTCGCGCATCAGGACGAGCAACTGGGAACGGGACACGCCATAATGCAGACAAAAGAAATACTCAGGAATTTCGACGGAAACGTGCTGATTCTGTCGGGCGACGTGCCTCTTCTGAAATTTGAAACCGTACTGAAGTTCATCAAATACCACTCAGACAACGGCTTCCGCGCAAGCCTGCTTTCAGCAATTTTCGACGACCCGTTCGGATACGGGAGAGTCATAAGAAAGGATGACGGCACGTTCGTTGACATCGTCGAGGAGAAGGACGCGAGTGAAGAGCAGAAGAAAATCAAGGAAATCAACTCGGGAATTTACATAGTTGACAACAAAATTCTTTTCGAAGCGCTCACAACAATTAGAACCGACAATGCGCAGGGCGAATATTACCTGACCGACATATTCAAATACTTCAGGGACAGGAATATTAAGATAGGCGCTGTTCCCGTCGACAACAACGCTGAAATCACGGGCGTTAACACGATTGAACAATTAACCGAACTCGAAAAACTAATATTATAAAATGTCTGAAATTATTTTCAGCGTATCGGGTGTAAGAGGCATATACGGGGAAACTCTGACGCTTCCCGTAACCGTTCATTACACTCTCGCGTACGCAAGGTTCTGCAGGGGAAACTCTAAGAGCAGAAAAATTGTCGTGGGTCTCGACGGAAGACTTAAGGGTGACGAGATACACGCGGTGGTAGTTTACACTCTCGCCCTATCGGGGTTTGAGGTAATCGATATAGGCGTCGCGCCTACTCCTACGGTGCAACTCGCGGTGGAGAAACTGAAAGCCGCGGGCGGAATTGCCGTTACTGCTTCACACAACCCGCAGCAGTGGAACGGATTGAAGTTCCTCGATTCCGACGGAACGTTTCTCAAAAGCCGTCAGATAGAAAAGATAAAGGAATACATCAGTGAAGGTTATTTTAATTTCGTCCATCCTGACAGAAAACTTAACATCACTCGCGACGAAACCTGGCTGAAGAAACACGTTGACCTCGTTTTAAAATCAGGCTTCGTGAACTTGAGCAGGATAAAAAGAAGAAAGTTCAAAGTTGTGGTTGACGCCGTGAATTCATCGGGCTCGGTAATAATACCGATGCTTTTGAAAAAACTCGGATGCGAGGTAATTGAATTGTACTGCGACGGCAGCGGAAAATTTCCGCATCTGCCCGAACCGCTTCCGCAGAATCTTACACTGCTTTCGAAAGCCGTAAAGGCGTACAAAGCCGACGTTGGATTCGCGATTGACCCCGACGGCGACAGGCTCGTACTGATTTGCGAAGATGGGAAACCGTTCATCGAGGAAAATACAATTGTAACAGCGATAAGAGGCGCGCTCAGAAACTCTAAATCGCGAATGAAGAATGTAGTCGTAAATATGTCAACGACGCGCGCGGCGGAGGACGTCACCAAAGAGTTCGGAGGCAGGATATCGCGTACCGCAGTCGGCGAAATCAACGTCGTCAACGGAATGAGAAAAAGAAAAGCCATTATCGGCGGCGAAGGCAGCGGAGGCGTAATAGTTCCGAAAGTGCACTACGGACGCGACGCGATGGTCGGCGCGGCATTGATTCTTAACGAACTCGCGAATTTCAAGGGCGCGATTTCGGAATACAAGAAAACCATTCCCGAATATTTCATCGTCAAGACGAAGATAGAAACCAAAGGCGACCCGGGAAAACTGCTCAAGAGAATCGAAAGGGAATATTCGAAGAAGAAATGTAAAATCTCCGTTATCGACGGCGTGAAGATTGATTTTTCCGATTACTGGATACATCTGAGAAAATCCAACACCGAGCCGATAATCAGAATCATTACTGAAGCGCGCTCGATGAAGGAAGCCGAAAGAATTCAAAAAGAATTTCTCTCGGGATTAAAAATATAGATGAAAGCGATTCTCGAAATAAGGGATTTAAAAACTTATTTTCACACTGACGACGGAGTGGCGAAAGCCGTTGACGGCGTTTCATTCAAACTGCATAAGGGCGAGACGCTCGGCATCGTCGGCGAATCGGGATGCGGTAAAAGCGTCACCGCTCTTTCGATACTCAAACTCCTTCCCGAAGGAATCGGAAAAATCGAAAGCGGAAAAATTCTTTTCGACGGTAAAGACTTGACCGCGATGAGCGGCGAGGAAATCAGACGGATACGCGGAAACAGAATCGGAATGATTTTTCAGGAACCGATGACTTCTCTCAATCCCGCGTACACCTGCGGCAGCCAGATAATGGAAGTGTTCAGAACGCATATGAACATTTCCGCGAATGAAGCGCGCGAAAAAACAATCGAAATTATGAAGCGCGTCAGGATTCCTTCTCCCGAGCAGCGGTTCGGAGAATACCCGCACCAGTTGTCGGGCGGGCTAAGGCAGAGAGTTATGATTGCAATCGCGCTCGCGTGCAAACCCGACGTGCTTATCGCGGACGAGCCGACTACCGCGCTCGACGTTACTGTTCAGTCGAGGATACTCGGTTTGATAAAGGAACTTCAGGAAGAATCGGGTATGAGCGTTATTCTCATTACACACGATCTCGGCGTTGTTGCCGAGACCTGCGGAAGGGTGATTGTAATGTACGCGTCGAAAATCGCCGAAGAAGGTTTAATCGATGAGATTTTCAGAAACCCGAAACACCCTTACACGAAGCGGCTTCTTGAATCGATTCCTTCGATGAAAGAGCAAAGGGACAAACTCCCGACTATTGAAGGCACGGTTCCCTCTTCGCTTAATTATCCCGCCGGATGCAGGTTCAGGACGAGATGCCTCATCGCGGACGGAGAATGCGAAGCGGAGCCGCCAAACATTAAAATAACCGAAACACATTTTGCTTCCTGTTTTAAAATAAAATTCTAATGACACATTTATTCAAGAACATATCGAATCTCGTAACCTGCACCAATCCCGAAGACGGTCCGAAACGCGGAAAAACGCAGGGCGACATTTACACGGTCGAAAACGGATTCCTGCTTTTCGATAAGAATATTCTTTACGCGGGAAATGAAAGCGGCTGCAGAAAGTTCATAAAGGAACACGGCATTAAGGGCATAAGGGAAACCGACTGCACGGGAAAGACTGTGATGCCCGGTTTCGTTGACTCGCACACACATCTTGTCTTCGCCGGTTCACGTTCGGATGAATACGAGATGAGAATCTCGGGAAGCACTTACGAAGAAATCGCCGTGGCAGGCGGCGGGATAAAATCAACCGTGAACAGTGTCAGGAAACATTCGAAAGAATCGCTTTACAAAATCTCGGAAAAGCGCCTCGCGAATTTCATAAAGCACGGCACGACCACGCTCGAAGCGAAATCGGGATACGGGCTCGACGTCAGGAACGAAATTAAAATGCTCGAAGTAATTCGTGAACTCAACGCGAAGAACAAATTCGGCGCGGACATACTTCCGACTTTCCTCGGCGCGCACGCGGTTCCGAAAGGAATGAAGAAAAGCGATTACGTCGATTTGATTTGTTACGAGATGATTCCCCTTATTGCAAGAAAAAATCTCGCCGTCTTCATCGACGTCTTCTGCGAGAAGGGATATTTCGACGCCGCGGAAACGAAGAGAATCCTCGAAACGGGAAAAAAATTCGGGATGATTTCGAAACTTCATTCCGAGCAGTTCAACACAATCGGCGGAATCGACGCAGCCGTTGAATTGAACGCGATTTCCGTTGACCACCTCGAAGTGCTGAAGAAGAAGGAAATCGGCAAACTCCGCAATACGAACATAATCGCTACGCTTCTTCCGGGCGCCTCATATTTTCTCGATATGGTTTATCCGCCCGCGAGAGAGATAATCGCGAACGGCATTCCCGCCGCCCTCGCGACTGACTTCAATCCCGGCAGTTGTATGACAGAGAACCTGCAGGCGGTAATGTCCCTCGCGTCAGTGAAAATGAAAATGTCCGCCGAAGAAATCATCAACGCCGCGACTATTAACGGCGCGTACGCGCTCTACAGGCAAAACGTCTCAGGTAGTCTCGAAAAAGGCAAGCAATCCGACATACTTCTGTTCGATTTTCCGTCCTATAAAGACCTGATTTATCATTTCGGGGTCAACCTGTTGCAGGTTGCGGTTAAAAAAGGTAATTTCATTGTAAATGAACTGTAAAACAAGAATTTAGGTTTTATTCATATACGCTCATAACACACTTTCTCTTATATGGAACATATGGTTCACAGTGAATCGGATAAGTTCAAATCCGATTTATTTGAAGGCTTGAAAAACAAATTCGGAGATAAACTCGACAGGGAAGATTTCGAATTCATATCGAAGTCGTTCGAGACCTATATTTCCGAAATGATAAAACTTATGAGAGAAGGCAAATCCGTTCACGAAAAATTCTTCTCGGACATAATACTCAATTCGGTTGACGGCATAATCGGCTACAACGCGGAAAGAAGAATATTCCTCTGGAACAAAGGCGCGGAAATACTCTACGGATACGGCAAAGAGGAAGTTATGGGCAGGGACATTTCGATAATCGTTCCGGAGGAAAACATAAAGAACGGAATGTTCGAAGGCATACAGAAGGAAATCGAAGAGAAGGGATTCATATCCGGAGTCGAAACGAAAGGCAGGACGAAGAGCGGCGGGCTTAAGGAAATCAGCCTTTCACAGCACGTAATCTTCGACGAGAAGGGCGACAAACTCGGAACGGTCGCAATCATAAGGGATATGACTCACGTGAAGGAACTCGAACGCGAACTTCGCGACAAGGAAAACCTCGCTCTGATAGGACAGGTCGTTTCAAGCATCGCCCACAACCTTTCGAACCCGCTTAACATAATATCGGGAAACGCGGACTACCTTCTGCTTGACAAGAAAGGCGGCGACGAGGGTTACGACGAACTCAAGGTGATTGTAGATGAGACAACGCGCATAACAAAATCAATACGCTCGATATTAAACTTCGCGCGCCCGCTCGCGCCGATGCGCGAGGAAACTACTTTCAACGAACTCGTGGAGGAAGCGGCGAGCGGATTCAAGTTTCTCACGGGAAACAAGACAATAAAACTCAAACTCAATCTCGAAAAAACTCCGCGCGCGCTGAAACTCGACCGCGGACTATTCAAGGACCTGCTCCTGAACCTGATAGGCAACTCGATACAGGCAATCCCCGCCGGCAAACAGGGTCTGATAGAAATCACCACGGCGACCGAAAGAGGAAAATCCGTAATCACGATAAGCGACAACGGAATGGGAATATCGAAAAGCGACCTTCACAACATATTCAAACCCTTCTTCACCACAAAGGGCTACGGCAAGGGAACGGGACTCGGACTCTCCTTCGCCCAGAGAGTCGTCAAAGAGCACGACGGAACAATAAACGTCACATCCGTCGAAGGCAAAAGCACGACGTTCAGCATAACGCTGTAATTCATTTCTAATTTCCGCCCGGCTTTCCGTACTGGTAAATTTTCACCTGTTCTTCCGTAATGAGGGCGCTACCTATGCATCCGGTTTCTTCGAACATTTTCTTGAGTTCGTATATCTTTTCGTTACTGTCAACAATTTCAATTACTATCGGAAGGTCGGACGAGAGTTCGAGCAGGTCGGACGTGTGAACCTTGCTGGCTTTTCCGAATCCCGAAATGCCCCTGAGAACGGTTATTCCGGAGAAATGATTCTTCCGTGTGTATTCGACAAGGTATTGGTAAAGCGGCTTCCCGCCGAACTTGTCGCTCTCGCCTATGAATATTCTCAGCAGCACCGCGTTTGTTTGATTCTGCATAATTATTTTTATTTTGATATAATCACCGCAAGTTCTTTTCCGAGATAAACGAAAAGAATGCAGAGAAATAGATTAAGAAATAAATTTAACGAGAAATACGCCCATTCGCCGAGTTCGCCCAGCCTGAAAGATTCGTACGCGAAGGTTGACATCGTCGTGAACGCGCCTATGAAGCCGATTGCCGCCATATCGCGAAGGTCGGATGATATGTTCTTTCCGAAGGCGACGGAGTATAGCAGAAATCCGAGAACGAAACTTCCCGCGACGTTTACGATGAGCGTTCCGAAAGGAAAATTCGGAAAGAAATTGTTCACGAATTTCGCCGTCAGGAATCGCGCTATCGAGCCGAAAAATCCGCCGAGCCCTATGTATAGTATTTTGAGCATTCGAATTAATTTCGTTCAAGATTGGAATTATCATTTAAAAATCCAATCCAAATTATTGATTGTCTCTGTTTTCAAAGTTAGTGTTCGGATTCGAGCATTATTCTAAACCGTTAAAACGGTTTTTACGTCATCGATTTATACCCCACGGCTAAAGCCGTGGGCTAATCCGAAGAGACGAATTGTTTGCGGTTCAACGAATTTGAAGATAAATTAAGTATTTGGTTTTCTTTCCGTAGAGGAAATATTAATTCGTTGTAATTGAAAATCCCCGGCGGTGACGAAACCTCGAGTGACTCGGGGTAAACGACAAGCGCATTTCACTGATGGATTCCGGCCAGTGTCCGCTGATGGATTCCTGCTTTCGCAGGAATGACAATTTCTACGGTATAACAATCATTTCGGTATGACAATCATTTCGGTATGACAAATTCAACGAAATTCAAATGAAGAATCAGGATGCGAAATTTAAACTGTTTCTTACGGATATTTAAAATTATATTTATGTGAATATGCGACGTTTGCTCTTCATATTGCCTCTTCTTATTTTCGTCAACACACTGCGCGCCCAAAATGTAAAAATTGTTTTTAAATTGAAGAAAGACGCGCCGCAGAGCGTTTTCAATGACGTTAAATCGAACGTTGCTTCGGTGAATTCTCCCGTCCGTCTCCTGAATAAATACAACGGAAGCCGCGCCGAACAGGTTTTCTCGACGTACATAAAGCGTTTGAGCGTAAAGGACAATTCGGATTTCGGGCTTGACAGGATTTTCGTTTCGCAGTCTCAGGAACAGCCGGCAAATGAATTAATCAGGGAACTGGCGGCGAACAAGTACGTCGAATACGCGGAGAAGATAAATCTTTGCAAACTTGAATCCGCGGCATTCACGCCGAACGACACTTATTTTCCGAATCAGTATTATCTGAGCGCGGCGGGAATGCTTCCGCTTTACGGCATCGCGCACGCGACGGGAGTCGTTGTAGGCGTGATTGATTCGGGATTGGATTTTCTTCATCCCGATATGCTTCAGAGTTTTTACGTCAATCCCGGCGAATCGGGGAACGGAAAGGAAACGAACGGCATCGACGACGACGGCAACGGATTTATTGACGATTGGCGCGGATGGAATTTCATCGGAAACGATAATAATCCGTCAGACGACAATCTGGTTTCGCACGGCACTTCAGTCGCCTCCGTCATTTCGGCGGGTTACAATAATGCAACGGGAATTACTCCCGCCGCTCCTTTCAGCAAGTGTCTCGTGATGAAATGTTTCAACGCGCAGGGACAGGGTTACGAGGACAACATCGCGTCGGCGATTCTTTACGGCGTTATGCAGGGCGCGATGGTTTTGAATTTCAGTTTCGGCGATTACATTCACAGCAATCTTCTGAAAGACGTCATCGCATTCGCTTATGCGAAGAATGTTACGATGGTAAGTTCCGCGGGAAACGACAACTCGGACGCGCTTCATTATCCATCATCGTTCGACGAGGTGATTTCGGCGGGCACGACGGATGATTTCGACAGGAAAGCGACGTTCTCAGCATACGGGCAGACGGTTGACGTATTCGCACCGGGCGTGAATATTCTGACGGCTTCGAGAACGGGGCTCGGCAGCGCGGAATTCGGAGGCAACTATCAGTATTCGAACGGCACTTCATTCTCCGCGCCGATTGTATCGGCGATGTCGGCAGTGCTCAAGGCGAAGAATCCTAATCTCACGAACGAGGAAATCCGCGGAATATTTGTTTCATCGACGAGATATTTCACGGGGCAAAGCGGATGGGATTATGTTTACTCGTCGGGAATTCTTAATTGCGAAACATCGTTCGCGAATTCTTCAAACCCGTCGGCGGCAAGAATTTTTTCGCCGTACCTGAATTTCGCCGTAACGAAAGACACCGTTCCGCTTTTCATAACGGCGGCTTCGGCGTTCTTCCGCTCGTACAGCGTATCGTACGGAATCGGGATGAATCCCTCCGCGATGAACATCATTTTCAGTTCGACCTCGCAGACAGTAAGAGACACAATCGCTTTCTGGAAAACGAACGGCATACCCGATACGACGCTGACACTGATACTCGCGATAAACACGAACAACGGCAGGACGATAGAGCACAGAACGGTTATAAACAAAGGCAATGCGGCGCCGATGCTCGAGGCTTATGACAGTAAGCAGATTATCTTCAAGGGTTCGTTCGCTGAAAGAATCAGGTTTGTTTCGGACGCGCCGACAATCGGAATTGTTCATTACAGAAAAAAGAACACGGGAGAACCGTACGGCATAATCTACGCCGACGAAGGCAATCTCGGATTTTTCAAGCAGGAACATTCGGCGTATCTTAAGCACACCGCGCTTCAGACAGGCGCGCAGTACGAATATTACATCGAAATAATTTCAAGAAACGGAAAGAGCGTTACGCAAAGCAATCCGGGATTTGAATTCACGGCGAAAGGACAAATCGAGCCTTACGGTTTTATTAAGAAAACCTACAGCCTTCCGCAGAGTCAGGTTTGCAACACGGTGGTATCGCTTTCGGGAAACGGAGTAAAGACTCTTTTCACGAACAGCATAAAGAACGGACTTATCGCGGAAGCATATAATTTTACTTCGAACGCGTTCACTAAAATCTCGCCGTCTCCGTGGATTGGAAACAGCGTTTCGAGGGACGCGGCGGACATAGACTCGGACGGTAAGTTCGACCTGCTGACGTCTGTTCAAAGGAACGGCGCGCTGTACGAGGCGCCCGTTCAGGGGCAATTGCCTTCTTTAAAAATCTGGGATAACGGTTCATCGGACGATTTCTGGTCGTCGAAATTCGCCGACGTTGACGGGGACGGCGCGAATGAAATTCTCGGCTTCGGCAAACAGGGTCTTATAATTATGAAGACGGCTAACGGTATTTCTCAATTCGCGATGCTTCCCTATTACCCCGCCGCGAACAGCCCTTACTCGAATTCACAGAGCGCTCTGACTGGCGATTACAACAGCAACGGCAAGACCGAAATAGTTTTTACAAATAACTACGCGGACAATTCCGGAGGACAGAACTCGGTTTTAAATATTTACGAGCACGGCACCGGCAGCAATTACGCGAGAGTGTTCAGTTCCGACCTTCCTTCGCTCGTTATGAAGGGAGACAATCTTACGGACGGAGATTTTGACGGGGACGGGAAAAAGGAATTCGCGGCAGGCTTCAGTTCCGATTCTAAAACCGGGCTGAACCTATTTGTTCTTTTCATATACAAATATGCGAACAATCAGTACACGGAAACAGCGCTTGAATTCTACAACAACTATTCGGGCGACGGTTTCTGCAAGGCGGGTGACATAGACAATGACGGCAGGGACGAGATACTCGTGAACTTCGACAGGAACTTTTACGCGATAAAGTTCGACGGCGCTTCGTACAAGCCGGTTTATTATTCGGGCGAATACAGTTCTTACAATTCCGTCGTATTTGATTTCGACAACAACGGGATTAAGGAAATCGGAATCAACAATAAAGATTCCCTCGTCTTCATTGAAAAAGATGCGCAGTTCAGCGGACCGGCGACACCGGTGAACATTTCGGGTTACAGCCTGGATTCAAACAGAGCCGTGCTGAACTTTTCACCCGTAGAGAGCGCAAATTATTACAAAGTTTACAGGGCGGACAGCGATTCGACGGGCTATTCGCTTTATGACTCCACGGCGGCGAACACATACACGGACGTCAACGTAACTAACAGAAGAGATTATTATTACAAGTTGTCGTCTGTCTCGATTTCCAATCCTGTAAAGGAGAGCAGGCTTTCCGAATCCGTAAGGATTTACGTGCACAATAAATCCCGGCTGACGGGCGCTTCATTCGCGGACGGTCTATTATCGCTGACCTTTTCGGAAAAAATATCCCTTGCAATTCCGGAGATAAGCGTCTTCAAGGTCAACGGGAACATCATTCCAACTACAGCCGGCGTAAAAAATCCTTATGCTTATGTTCTTTCATTCAGCCCTTTACTTGAAAACGGTGTGTATTCGATAAGAACAAGAGGATTGAAGGATTTTTACAATTCGCCCGTCGATACGAATGAATTGTCATTTTCAGTCAGCCGGATTGATTCCGTATCTTTCTACATCACGTCGGTATCATTGATACAGCCTTCGACGCTGAAAGCGGAGTTCAACCTGAACACGGACACTGTTACATCTTTAAACGCGTCAAATTATTCTTTCGAGCCGTTCGGCATAAATGCTGTTTCCGTCAGGCGCGACGATTCGAAGAAGAGCATTCTTTACTTGCAATTAAGCGGAACGAACGTAGGAGCAAGCGGCAGGACATATTTTCTCAGAGTGAGCGGCATTTATTCCGAGAACGGAATTAAAATCACGAAGGGCAGCGGCAGTGTGTTCAGTCTTACCTTCGTAAAGGAGGACCTTTCGGGTGTCGTGGTTTATCCGAATCCATACAACCATTCAAAATCCGTAAACAAAAAAATCACTTTCGCCAATCTTACGAAAACCGCGGTAGTCAGAGTTTACACGATTACGGGAGAGTTTATTAAGGAACTGAAGACCACGGGTGAGAACGGCGGCATCGAATGGGACGCGAAAGACTCGCGCGGCGGCGAACTTCCTTCGGGCGTTTACATATTCAAAGCCGAAGGAAAGAATTCCGCGGGGCAGAACGTGGAAGAAAAGACTGGCAAGTTCGCGGTAATAAAATAAAAAAGGGCTGCCCTTTTGGAACAACCCATTGAAAACTATTTGAATTAAAATTACTTCTTGCCGTTAATGTATTCGCTGAATTCCTTACCCGCTTTGAACTTTATGGTTTTCTTAGCAGCAATTTTAATCGTGGCTCCGGTCTGAGGATTTCTTCCGGTTCTTGCTTTTCTCTTACCCGTTGAGAAAGTTCCAAAACCGACAAGACCAACTTTATCGCCCTTCTTCAATGCTTTTTTAACCGCTTCCATGAAGGAGTCAAGAACGGCTTTCGCGGCAACTTTTGTGATTTTTGCATCACCGGCCAATTTGTCAATGAGTTGTTCTTTGTTCATAATATTAAATTTTAAAGGTTTAGTTGATAACAACTTCAAGATACCATTGAATTAATAAAAAAGCAATAATTAATTTTATATCACAAATAGTCCGTCTCTTGAAACCGTTTTCAGCATTGAATCCCGCTTAATCGGTTTTTTCGTGTCAGTCCTTAGGTCTTGGAACCCCTTTATTTTCGGTATTCCCGGACTCCTTCTTCCTCGCGACCTCGATGACTTTCGTTTTAAAAACGCCATCTCCAAGTATCCGCAGTGTATATTTGCCTTCAGTAATGTAAATCTTGCCGTTATCGGACGCTGGCAGAGTCCTGCCGTACCTGGTTTTGACATAACCAATATACAAATCCGAAAGATTTCCTCCGACGGTTAAATCGTAACGGAAAAAATTCAAGCCGGCGCTGCTTTTGAGAGAGGTATCAAGAACACGTATAGAATCGTTTAATAGTATCTCCAGCCTGACATCATATAGGCCGTTCGAAAAGAAGTCAATGCGGACGGGTTCGGGTATATTATACTTCCAATCGAAGTTACGGTTTCCCCAGCCGCCCGAATATTCAATTTGTCCGATATCGAATACGTGCAGTTTCGACGACAACACGTGCGGACTAAGGACGCGTATATAATTTATATCCGCCGTATAAATCGACCTGCCGTGAGTTCCCGCAACCAGGATTCCCTGCGAAGGATGGATAGTCAAGTCGTGAACAGGAACGTTCGGCAGATTTTTCATAACCATAAAACTATTACCACCGTCAATCGAGGCGTAAATTCCCGCGTCCGTACCGGCAAATAAAACATTCTTCCTGACGGGGTCTTCTTTAATCACGTTCACAGGCTCAAGCGGAAGATTCCCGCCGATTCTTGACCAGGTTTTGCCGTAATTGGCGGACTTATAAACATACGATTCGAAATTATCCCACCTGTATCCGTTCAGAGAAACGTAAACGGTTCCCTCATCGAAAGCGGATGCAATTATCCTGCTTACCCACAAATCCTGAGGAAGATTTGTAGAAATTTTTTCCCATTTACTGCCGCCGTTTTTCGTGACGTAAACGAGACCGTCATCGCTGCCCGTGTATATCAGTCCTTCTTTCAGCGGCGATTCGCTGATTGCCGTGAGAGTTCCGTATGCCACGTTCCCTATCTTTCCCTTGTTAGTCAAATCGCCTGATACCGTTTCGAAACTATCGCCTTTGTTAACCGACCTGTGCAGTTTATTCGAGCCGAGATAAACAACGTCCATATTATGAGGCGACAGCATAATCGGGCTCTGCCAGTTGAACCTGTACGGACGCTCTCCGAGTTTGTGTTTAGGGGTAATGTATTTATACTGCATAGTCGATTTCGAAATCCTGTAATAATTTCCGAACTGATAACCCGTATATATAATATCGTTGTTCCTTGTATCGACTGCGACCTGCATTCCGTCGCCGCCCATAACGCTTTTAAAAGAATACTGTCCGGAGTTATGCCAGTCAAAATTCTCAATGTTGTTTGACGGTCCGTACCACACGCCGTTGTCCTGCAAGCCTCCGTAAACGTTAAACGGCGCCGACAGGTCGTGATTCACCGAATAAAACTGGCCGACAGACGGTGAATTCAGTTTCGTCCAGGTCTGCCCGTCGTCGTATGACATATTCAGACCGCCGTCATTACCGTTAATAAGATGACCTTTGCGGACAGGATTAATCCATAAAGCGTGGTGGTCGGCGTGAACGTTCTCTCCGTGAATTGATTCAAATGTTTTGCCCCCGTCGTCCGATTTAATCAAAGGAACGCCGAGAAGATATATCTCGTCAGAATTAAAAGGGGACATCCTTATGTTCGCGAAGTAATATCCGTAAGTATAAAACATTCCGTCGAGCGGCATATCGTGAGTCTTCTTCCAGGAAAAACCGAAGTCATCCGAGCGGTAAACTTCAGCGCCGTGAATATCGGTATTGAAGAGCCTGCTGTTAGCGTCTTCGAGATATTCGACGAGTGATACGGGCTTCAGTTCACCGGACTTGATTTTGCCGATTACATAACGAGCGTCATACTCTTTGGGAAAATCGTTCGTTTTCAGGAAAGATTCTATGTCTTTTTCCGGCAGTTTAAGAAAATTCTCCGCAGTCATCGTTCTCAGCATATCGAGAGTAATTTTTTCTTCTTTCTTTTTCTCGACGCTGACGGTATTGTTATTATCAATTAAAGCATAAACGCAATCGGGTTTTTCCGTTCCCGCCGCGAGTCCCGTTCTGCCGAAGCCGTCGCCATCGGGAAGCCCGCAGTTTTCCATCTTAGTCCAGGTTTCTCCGTTGTCGGTACTCCTGTAAACTCCTGAATTCTTACCCGATTCCCTGAAATCCCAGGCGCGCCTTTCTTTTTCCCACATTGCCGTGAGAATAATTCCGGGATTTTTTGAATTCATCACGAGGTCTATCGCTCCGGTCACGTCGTTAACGAACAATACATTCCTCCAGTTATTCCCGCCGTCCGTTGATTTATAAACTCCTCTTTCAATATTCGCAGAGTACAGATGACCGAGCGCGGCAACAAAAATCACGTCCGGATTTTCAGGAGAGATTATGACGCGGCCGATTCTGTGAGTCTCTTCAAGACCGATGTTTATCCATTCCTTCCCGTCGTTTGTAGTTTTATAAATACCTGTGCCCGCATAACTCGACCTGCTTGAATTGTTCTCGCCCGTTCCGGCATAAACAATATTCCTTTTCCAGTCGACTGCGATATCACCTATGGTCATGCAAGCCTGGTCATCGAAAATCGGAAAAAAAGTTGTTCCGTTGTTCGTAGTTTTCCATATCCCTCCCGAGGCATAAGCGGCATAGAATATTGTCGGGTCGTTGGGCGAAACCTCTATGTCGACGACCCTTCCGCTCATCACGCTCGGTCCGATTGATTTGAACGGAACGTTCCTGATGAGGGAAAATTCTTCCTGATATTTACGCTTTTCAAAACTCTCGAGTCGCTGTTTCGCGGGCGTGAAACCGATTTTATTCGGTTCGAAAATGCTCTGTGAAAATGAAATCTGCTGTAACACGAGCAAAGGCAGAATCACCACCGTAAGGAATAAACATCGCATAAGAATATAT
>DATMXZ010000022.1:0-10141 GCA_035561235.1 Ignavibacteria bacterium | reverse complement strand
GCTTGTTTTTATTCAATTCGGCTCCTCTTTTAGCCAACAAGGATGGTATCCGATTAATACCGGAGTATCAAGTCAGTTTCACGACATACAATTTACATCACAAAATACCGGTTACATAGTTGGATGGTCTTCTAAAATTTTAAAAACCACTAATACAGGAGATAATTGGACACAACTCTCTCAAGGTTTTACGGGTGATTATCAAACCGTATTTTTTATTAATGACAATACTGGGTGGGTAATTGGCGGCGCGGGAGTTATAATTAAAACTACTGATGGAGGTTCAAACTGGGTATCGCAATATAGCGGTACTTCATCAATACTTTATTCCATCAGTTTTGTAGATGTAAATAATGGATTCATAGTTGGAGAAGGAGGATATATTAGAAAAACGACAAATTCCGGAGGAACTTGGATTGCTCAATCTTTAGGTACTTCCGCTGCACTGACTTCCATAAAGTTTGTAGATTATAACACTGGTTTTATAGTTGGCGATGGTGGAAGAATATATAAAACTACAAATTCAGGCTTATCATGGTTTGCTTTGCAGTCAGGTGTCTCAAACAATATTGGTAAAGCATTCTTTCTCAATCCTAACACCGGATGGGTGCCCGGGACAGGTGGAATTATTCTAAAGACCACAAATGGAGGAACGAATTGGAGTATTAATAATTCACCATCAATAAATTGGAATATGGCTTGTTATTTTGTTGATGCGAATACGGGTTGGGTGGCAGGTGAGAACGGTGTAATTATTAAATCTACAGATGGTGGTATTACGTGGTCCTCTCAAATAACCGGAACAACGAATAATTTTCGTTCAAATTTCTTCTTAAATTCAAACACTGGTTTTGCAGTCGGATTTAACAGTACAGTACTTAAAACAACGAACGGAGGTATTGCAGCATTGGCAACCCCGGTATTAGTATCTCCGGCAAATAATTCGTTGAATTTGCCTTTGACTCCGACTTTAATTTGGAATTCGGTGGTAAACGCAACAAGTTATACTTATCAGGTTTCGACAACCTCAGTTTTTAACAACATTGTTGATTCAGGCACTGTCACATCGACACAGAAAACGATTGCAAGCGGAAAGTTAAATCAGGCTTACACTTATTTCTGGAGAGTTTGCGCGAAGAACGGCAGCGGCACGAGCAACTGGTCAACGGTGTGGTATTTTTCGACAACCGCGGGTCCAAACGCGCCGTTTTTGTTAACGCCGGCAAACCAATCAACAAATATTTCATTAACACCCACGTTAACCTGGTCAGTAGTATCAGGAGCGACGACTTATCTTATACAGATAGCAAGCAATTCCGGTTTTACCACAATCGTGGATTCTATTACCTCGCCTACGAGCCAGCGGATTGTTCCTTCAGGTAAGTTAAGTTTAAGCAGTACATACTATTGGCGTGTAAGGGCTTACAACAGCATTACATACGGTCCCTGGTCCGAAGTCTGGAGTTTCAGCACCGCGGGACTGCCTGCGGTTCCTGTTCTGGTATCACCTCCGAACGGAGCGCTGGCTGTGCAGAAGACGCCTTTAATGGACTGGAATAATGCCTCAAGCGCAACAAGTTATACAATTCAGATTTCTACGGTATCAAATTTCGTTGTAATTACCGACTCCTCTACGGTTACATCTTCGGAATATCAGGTGCCTCCGGGCAAACTTTTTGATTGGGTTACTTACTTCTGGCGAGTAAAATCAAATAACGCTTACGGTTCAAGCAACTGGACGGCGGTATGGATGTTCACCGTTTATCCCGATTTCGTGAATATGATTTCAGGCGAGATTCCGAATTCGTTCAAACTTCACGAAAACTATCCGAATCCTTTTAATCCATCGACAAAAATCAGGTTTGATGTTCCGCGTCTGTCCGACGTCAAATTGATTGTTTACGATGCTCTCGGTCGCGAGATTGAACGGCTTCATCAGGGAAACATACCCGCGGGTAAATACGAATTCACCTGGAACGCGGAAAAACAGTCTAGCGGCATTTATTACGCGCGGCTTATATCAAAAGAGTACAATGAAATTAAACGAATGGTACTGCTCAAATAATCGATGATTTGAATTTAAAAAGCCTTTCATTTTACGATGAAAGGCTTTTTAATTTGTAAGCGAATTTTTTATCTGCCAGTTATCCTGTTCAATACAAAGTTATAATAAACCACAATCCGCTGATTTATATCTTCCGATAATTTTGTGAAGTAAACAAGAGCAACAAATATAGCCGTAGTAACCGAACTACGAACAAATATATCGACATAAACATTATTAATTTGAGGGAAATAATTTCCTATCAAAAAACAAACTGCGGATATAAGAATTATAACAGGCTGCCTGTAACTCAATGGATTCATCTTGTAATTGAAGTAAAGGAAAAGGCTTTTTATCAGGTTAAATACGAAGAACGTTACAACGAGTGCAGCAGCGGCGCCTATACCGCCCCACACAGGAATCAATATTAAATTCATAATAACGCTGATAACGAACAGGATGACGTTGAAAAACGCGTCATACCTGAACTTGCTTGAGTTTGCAATGATTTCAGAATTAATTCCTACGGATACGTCAATTAGAATCGCAATACCTATGAGGTAAAACAACCCGAAATTGTCAACATATTCCGGCTTGTTGAGAAGCAGAAACAGGTTATGCTTGTTTATAAGCACGCCGATATATATAAGAAGACCTATTATCAATTGTATGATTGACGTCTGCTTGTATATTTCGTTTATCTTCTGAATATTATTTTCTTTCCAGGACGTTGATATTATCGGCACTGAAATTCTCGCAAGGGCTTTCATTGGAATGTAGATAACCGTCGCGATGTACAGGTACAATGAATAAACCCCTACAATGCTTAGTCCTATCATCGAACCAATCATTATGATATCTACCTTCTGTCCTACGAACATCGCCGCGCCCGACATTAAGTTGTAAAGCCCGTACCTTAATAAATCAATAAACTTATCTTTCTTTATTTTTCCGAAAGAGAAACCGATTATAAATTCATTGGATTTGACGAACTGGATAAAAAGAAGGATTGACACCGCGAGATATGTACACACGTAAAAATACACGAAAGCGTCAAAATTGAACACTTTGAATATGTAAAGAACTATTCCCAATATCGTTAAAAACCTCAATCCGATTTCCCTTAAAAACGTAGCCCAAACAGTCTTATACACTACACGTACAAGCGCCTCAAGTATATTGAATAACATCGAGAAGAGTGATAATGGCAGAAGTGTATAATAAAAATCTGTGAATAACTTTGATTTTTCGATATACGCGCCAACAATTAGGTCACGGAATATCAGGTATGCGACGGATGTAATAATAAATCCTGCCGAACCGATGAACACAACGTACGAGAGGAATTCCTCGTGCCTCCTGTCGTCCGACTTGAAAAATGGGAAATATCTCGTAATACCGTTCACGAGTCCGACAGCAGCGAACTGAACATATATGAACGAAACACTGACCAGCAGTTGTATAAGTCCGAATTGTTCGGTCGTGAAGAAAGCGGGGAAGAGTATGATTATGTTTATATACCCCAGCGCTACGCCGGCATAGGATATTATTGAATTCTTGACCGCCTGCTCTCTTACGATTCCCAAATTTTTCCGCCTGTTTTACTGTTTTTATTCATCGATGTTAAAACTAATATATACGGAGGGGAGAATAAAGGAAGAATCCTGAATACAGAAATCAGTATTTAGTAGTTAGTAGGTAGTAGTTTGGTTTTATGAGCACTTTTCCGGATATTTGAGAATTAAGTGAATTTCATAGCAACTTGAAAATACCTGTGTCTGCAAAAAAGCGCTCCGCATCTAACTGCCGTCTTCCGGATTCATTGCATTCCGGTTTGTCGGGATAACTGCTTACATTAATTTATTTCCTGCTTCTGTAATAGAATTTCTTCCTTTTAACAGATATGATTTAGTTTTACATTCAAAAAACCTAATCGGATTCAGGAACAATGGCTACAAAGTTAAAAGTGAATTACATTTGCCAGAACTGCGGATACGTTTCCCCGAGATGGATTGGCAAATGCCCGTCCTGCGAGCAGTGGAACACAATGATTGAAACTATCACGGAGTCGAAAAAGACAAAATCGGGAAAGGAAACATCGGCACGGAACGTTCAGGCAAGCATCAAGCCGCTTCATCACATAAAGCACGAGTACGACGGAAACCGCACCGCTTCGGGCATCGGCGAACTCGACCGCGTTCTCGGCGGCGGAATAGTTCAGGGCGCGGTTATGCTCATAGGAGGCGATCCGGGAATCGGCAAATCAACTCTTATGCTCCAGATTTCGGGCAACCTGAAAGACAAGAAACTGCTGTACGTCAGCGGAGAGGAGTCGCCCGCGCAAATCAAGATGCGCGCCGACAGGCTCGGTCTCGCGCTTGAAAATTTTCTCGTGCTTCCCGAAACGAATCTCGACACGGTTATTGCCGCTATCGAAGCGGAAAACCCCGACTTCGTCGTAATAGATTCCATTCAGACGGTTTTCATTCCCGAACTCGACAGTTCTCCGGGAACGATAACGCAATTGCGCGAATCCGCTTCACTGCTGATTCGCACGGCGAAGTCAACAAACATTCCAATATTTTTAGTCGGGCACATCACGAAGGACGGCTCGATAGCGGGTCCGAAAACAATCGAGCACATGGTTGACGTGGTGCTGCAGTTCGAGGGCGAGCGCACGCATTTTTACAGGGTGCTTCGCGGAATAAAGAACAGATTCGGCTCAACTAATGAAATCGGTATTTTCGAAATGACCGAAAAGGGGCTCAAGGAAGTCCCGAATCCGAGCGAAGTTTTTCTGTCGCAAAGGAATTACGGAGCGTCGGGCTGCGTCATATCATCGGCAATTGAAGGAACGAGACCGATTCTTATTGAAGTTCAGGCGCTCGTGTGCACGTCGTCGTACGGAGTGCCCCAGAGGACTGCGATGGGATTCGATTACAAGAGGCTCAGCATTCTTATCGCGGTGATTGAGAAGAAACTCGGCGTTTACCTTAACAAGCACGACATTTTTTTGAACATAGCGGGCGGAGTGAGAATTGACGAGACTTCGGTTGACCTCGCGGCGGCGATGAGCATCTATTCGTCCTACAGAGACATACCAGCGGATTCCGAAACCGTCGTTATCGGCGAAGTCGGACTCGCGGGAGAGATAAGAACTATCGGAAACATTGAAAAAAGAATTAACGAGGCTGAAAAACTCGGGTTCAAAAAAATAATCCTTCCGAAGAACAACATAAAAAATCTTAACACGAAGAAGTATAAGATACAAATCGTGGGTGTGGACAGGATAAAGGAAGCGGCGGAAGCGATTATCAGTTAACAATTAGTAATTAGTAATTAATAATTAGTAATTGCTGATTTCCGAAATACGATGCTTTTAGATCTATGAATTATTTGTACACGAGAGTCCCCAAAAACGGGGAGACTCTCGGTAACGTAAAGGTTTGTCATTCCTGCGAAAGCAGGAATCCATAATAATAATTAATAATTAGTAATTGCTGATTTCAGAAATACGATGCTTTTAGGTCTGTCATTAAAAGGATAATGACCGGAAATAATAATCCCACTCATGAGCGTGAAAAAGGATAGCATAAGAAAGGGGGCTTTAGAACATACGATTATATTTGAGGACTAAAGTCCATTGGTTTGTTTATCATTTTTACGCTTTAAAAGAGGGATAATATAAAGATATTGCGGAAAATTTTTTTCCCTGCTGCGCGGGAATGACAAAACCCGAATATTTGTTTAACAAATGACTGCTATCTCATAATTACTAAATATTAATTACTAATTGCAAATTGAAAAGTAATGCTTAACAAACTACAAACACTTTACAGGCACATAATCGAGGAAGAGCGGAAGATTCCCGAAGCGACCGGGCAGTTATCGGATTTACTCGGCGACATCGCACTCGCATGCAAGGTAATCTCCCTCGAAGTAAACCGCGCGGGGCTTATTGACATTCTCGGAATGACGGGCGAGAAGAACGTGCAGGGCGAAGAGGTCAAGAAACTTGACGATTACGCAAACACGTTGCTGAAGAGGATTATGCAAATGGGCGGACACGCCTGCGCGTTGTGCTCGGAAGAGGAAGAGACCTTCGTTCCCATCGACGAGGTTTACAACGATTTTTCACACAAGTACATCGTTCATTTTGACCCTCTCGACGGCTCGTCGAACATAGACGCGAACATATCAATCGGAACAATTTTTTCAATATACAGGAGGATATCAACAAAAGGTCCCGGCACTATAGATGACTGTCTGCAGCCAGGATACAGGCAGGTCGCAGCGGGCTACGTCGTTTACGGCTCAAGCACGATAATGGTTTATACCGCGGGCAAGGGCGTTCACGGCTTCACGCTTGATCCGTCCGTCGGCGAATTTCTCCTGTCATACCAGAACATGACAATACCAAAAAAATCAAAAACATATTCCGTAAACGAGGGCAACTACGGCAAGTGGTCTTCGGGAATGCGGAAATACATCGATTACCTCAAGGCGTCCGATGGCAAGACCGGAAGACCATACTCTTCAAGATACGTCGGCTCACTTGTAGCGGATTTTCACAGAAACCTTCTTTACGGCGGCATCTTCATATATCCCGCGGATGAAAAGAACAGGAACGGAAAACTCCGCCTTATGTACGAGGCGAATCCTCTGGCGTTCATTGTCGAACAGGCGGGCGGCAGGGCGACAAACGGGGAAAAGAGAATCCTAGAGATACAGCCCGACAGCCTTCACCAGCGCACGCCGCTTTTCATCGGCAGCGAAGATGACGTCGCGCAGGCGGAAAAATTCCTCCTCTCCGAAAACGGGAATTGAGAGCAATTAGTAATTAATAATTTGTAATTAGTAATTGCATTCGGGAAATGGAAAAGCAAAAAAAGTACTAACCCCACTCTTCAGAGTGGGGTATAAGATGTTATAAAGAGCGGGCTTTAGCCCGCAACTTTTTTAAGGACTAAAGTCCTTTTGGTTTTATTTCTTTCACCCCGCCTTAAAAGGTGGGGTTACATTAAGAGAAAGCATAAATCGTTTTTCAGAAGTCTAATTTGTAATCGTTTGCCGAAAATGGGTACGAGAGATTGGAAAAGAGAAAACGGGAAATGACAATTTTAGATTGAAGACAGACTTTTGATGTCTGAAAAAGTTAAACAGCATACCCATAAATTCTTATTACCAACGACAATTACTAATTAGTAATTACTAATTGATAAGCCTGTTTCCCTCGCGGAAGTCTTTTATGTTATCATCAGTGATTCTCGTTGTTATCATCACTGAATTTTCATCGTCCTGTACGCTTATCTCGTTGAGGATTTTTTCGAACGCCGCGGGTTTTTTGTCTTTCTTCGCGGACGATGTAATCTTGGCGAGGCCTATAACGCCCGTCAGGAGTTTCTTCACGTAAACAGCGGATTCACGGTCAACGCATTCAAACTGAAGTATTATGTTGAGGTCTTTTTTCATTTTGCCGCTGAGGGAAACGGAGTTAACCCTGTCATAAAGTTTATTCATCAGTACGTCGTCAGTTCTGCTCAGCGAGTCCTTGCGTGTTTCGCTCGACGACGAATCCGCCGACATTGTCTCTTTGCTTATATCCTTGCCGGCCTTTATATCGGCAAAGTTCGCGAATATACCGCGTATGAACATTTTCTCGGATGAAACCAGCCAGAAATTATCCTTGTATATAATCGGCTCTATGGATTTCATCATTTCGGTATTCGAAAGCAGTCCCGTGTTCGACGTGTCAGTCACGCTCTTCATATAATCTATCTGCTCCTTGTAGTTGCTCGCGCAGAGAGTAAAATTATCCTTCAGGAAAAACGCGAGGTTGCTGTTAAGGTGCGTGTAAACCGTAACGCCGTCCGCGGTAACGGTCTTCTTGAAAATCGAATCGTTCGCAAGGTACGAGTTCATTTTATTTTTGTCAAACGAACCTTTAAGTATCACCGCGTTCTGTCCCGTCCAGGAATTCGCGAAGAACATCTCGTCGAGTCCGTCCGATATCGACGCGCCGGTAGCGGACCTGAAAACGTTGAGCAGGCTTCCCATCGCGTTCTCGCCCGACAAAACGGAATCCGAAACGTTTGCTTTCCAGAAATCCGTTCCGCGCATAGATTTGAAGTTGATGTACATCACGAACTGGGGTTTCTCGGGAAGCAGCGCCAGCACTTGTTTCGATGTGACCGACAATTTTTCGGGTGCCAATCTGCTTCCGCAGGAAAAGAACAGGATTGCGGCAGCGAGAGGAAAAAGTCTTGATAAAACGCGAAGAAACTTTTTCATAACCGTTTTATTTTTAATAATCCTTTTTATTAAAATACCATATCGACACGGACAACATCACCGCCATGAAGAGAAGCGATGAAATGAGCGGCTGATAGTTCGTTACGGGATTGTTCGTAATAACAGCATCGCACATATCCTGCATGTTCCACGCTTTCGGAAGTATCTGGTAGAAGAATTTCAGAAGCGCTTCAGCAACGGCACCGAATACAATTCCCTTCTGGTCACTCTCAAAATACCTGTTTGCGAGATACAGCAGCCAGGAAATCGGGAAAAAAAGAAGCAGGTTTATAATAATCGTCAGTATCGAACTTCTCGACAGGATGCCGATTAGAATAACCGCAGAATACAGCACGGCGAATATAAGAGTGAACCAGAGTATCGAATAAAGGAAACTGAAGTTCCAGTAACCCGTCTTCAGTGACACTATGAGCCAGATTATACCGAGAAGGAAAAGGAACGAAACGAATACAAGAATTATACCGGCGAGAAACTGTCCGAGTATAATCTTCGTCCGCGAAATCGGTTTTGAAAGTATGAGGTCGATGTGTCCTTTCTTGAGCATGTCGGGAACGAACGAAGCCGTTATTATAAGCATCGAAGCGACCAGCATGAACATCGGGATACCTGACACGATTCCCGATTGCAGCATCATCACCGCCTCTTTAAGCCCGCCCTCGCTCTTCGATTCAAGCATCATCTGAAGCCCGTCAACGGTGGAATTTGTAATCGCGAAAATTATAAGCACGATAATCAGAGTGAAGAACCCGAATATCGTGAGGAGAATCTTCTTGGCGAGCGCCTCTTTGAAAATACCTTTTATGAACGCGTATAAAACCATTGTGTCCCCTCCTAATTTTTTTGTTCAATTAAATTAATAAACATGCTTTCGAGAGAATTCTTTTCCCTGCTCACGCCGTGTATCAGAATACCCGATGACCTGAGGTAATCGATAATTTTGTTGACGTCTTCCACCCCGTTCACGAAGCAGGAAAATTCGTTTCTTCCCTGTACGGTGCTTTTATGCTCAACAAGAAGTTTGTTCATTATCTCATCGTTGAGGTCGGATGTAAGGAATACGTATTTGTTTTCGGAAGTCGTTATGTCTTCGACGCTTCCCTCTTTGATAAGCGCGCCTTTATTCAGTATTGCGACGCGGTCGCAGATGAGTTCTATTTCGCTCAGCAGGTGCGAGTTCAGGAAAATCGTCTTGCCCTGACTTTTAAGTTCGAGAAGCACGTCGCGTATTTCCTTGCGCCCTATCGGGTCCACGCCGTCAGTCGGCTCGTCGAGAAATATAAGGTCGGGATTGCTTATCATCGCCTGCGCCAGTCCGAGTCTTTGCAGCATGCCTTTCGAGTATTTTTTTATTTTCGTCGTTCCCCATTCATCCATTCCGACAATTTTAAGATACTTGTATGTTTTCTTTTCAAGATCACTTTTTTTGAGACCGCTAAGGCGTCCGAAATAATCTATCACCTGTTCACCCGTCAGATAATTGGGGAACTTATGGTTTTCGGGAAGGTATCCGACTTTCCGTTTGATGTTAACGTCTGTTACGGGCTTGTCGAACAGCGAGGCTTTTCCCGCAGTCGAATATGTAATCCCGAGAAGGATTTTAACGAGCGTCGTCTTGCCCGCACCGTTTGGACCAAGCAGGCCGAAAATCTCGCCGCTTCCCACGGAAAAAGAGACGTTGTCAAGCGCTTTGATTTTTTCTCCCGAAAATTTCTTAGCGGGAAAATTTTTTGTTACTCCGTTTATTTCTATTACGTTCATTTACACCAGTTTTAATTTCGTTTATAT
>DATMXZ010000021.1:0-16325 GCA_035561235.1 Ignavibacteria bacterium | reverse complement strand
ATATATTGCTTGAGAAACTTTACATAAAGAACTATCTCATAATAAAAGAAGCCGAACTGAATTTCAGAAAAGGTCTTAATATTTTAACAGGTGAGACTGGCGCAGGAAAAACAATCATTCTCGACGCCCTGATGCTCATACTCGGCGAGCGCGCCGATTATTCGATAATAAGCGGAGACAGCGATAAACTTGTGGTCGAAGGGCATTTTTTGTTTTCAGGAAACAAGCACGTTGAAAGGTTCTTAAATGAGAATAACCTGAATGACGACGGCTCAAACGGCGGCTCTGTAATTTTAAGAAGAGAGTTGAGCAAAAGAGGCACGAGCAGAAATTTCATAAATGATACACCTGTCAACATAGGCGCATTGAAGGAGTTCGGGAATCTTATAATTGATATACACTCTCAGAACGAGCACCAGTCGCTCCTTAAAAAAGAAACACACATTAATTTTCTCGATGCGTTCATGCAAAACGCGGGCCTTGCCGAAAATTTTTCGAACAGTTACTCCGAATATGTAAAACTAACCGGAGAATACAATAACCTGCTCGGCAGAAGGGAAGAACTTGCGGAGAAGAGGGGGTTCATCGAGTTTCAACTGAGAGAAATAAACAACGTTAACCCCCTCGCCGGCGAAGATGACGAACTGGAGAACGCGCTGAAAAGAATGGAGAACGCAGAAGAAATTTCGTTGTCGCTCGGAAACGCGATAGATACGATTTATGAAAACGAGAATAACGTAATCGCGGGGCTATTAAACTCGGTAAAAGAGTTGAAAAAAGCCGCAAAGTACGATTCAGAACTTGAAAAAATAATATCACTGCTGGAGTCGTCATACGTCTCGATAAAAGACGCCGCGGAAGAACTGAGAAGTTATAACAACAACGTAAATTACGACCCGTCAAGAATTGAGGAAGTAAGAAACAGGCTCGGAGCGATAGTGTTTCTTAAGAAGAAGTATAAACTCACGCTCGCCGGAATACTGGAAAAAGCGCAGGCGCTTAGCGAGGAATTGAATCTTTCCGAAAATTTCGATTTCGAAATTGAAAAACTCGGTAAAACAATTACGGAAAAGAAGGAATTATTGTTCAATGCGGCAAAAAAACTATCTGACGCGAGAAGAAAATCAGGAAAAGAACTTGAGAAAAGGGTTAACTCTTATTTAAAAGAAGCCGGCCTGGAGTCGGCTGATTTCCGTGTGAGTTTCGAACACCATACGGGAAATAAAGAGGATCAATTTTTTTACAAAGAAGGTAAAGAAATTTACAGAATTTCGTCAAACGGAATAGACGACATAGAGTTTCTTATAAAGGCGAACAAAGGCGGAGAATTCACGCCGCTAAGAAAGACCGCATCGGGAGGAGAGATATCGCGCATAATGCTGTCTCTTAAAGCGTCAACAACAGGAAAGGACGACGTTCCAATACTCGTGTTTGACGAAATAGACGCGGGCATAAGCGGGAAAGTCGCAGGGAAAGTCGGAAAGATATTGACGGGACTCGCCAGAACGCATCAGATAATTTCGATAACACACTTGCCGCAGATTGCCGCGCTAAGCGACAACCATTTTTACATCAGCAAGAGCGAGGTGAACAAAAAAACGATAGCGGAGATAAAATTGCTCGGCGAAAAAGAAAAGATAAACGAGGTTGCAAGATTATTAAGCAGCGAAAAAATTACAGACGCGTCAATTAAAACCGCGAAAGAACTAATAAAAGAAAAAAAGTAAATTCCTCATTTAAGCGTAAACCACTTTTTAATGTCAACGGCATCGTGTCTTCCCGCCTTGTTGTAGAACTCATTAGTAAATTTATCGTAAGAATATTCCGAACTCCATTTAACGCGGTTCTTCCGTATCTTTTTCAGAGCGTCCGCAATGATGTACAGGTCCTCCGTTATCATCGTCGGATGAAGAGAAAGCCTTACCCAGCCCGGCTTTAACGAAAGGTCGCCGCTGCTAATACTTTTTGTTATTTTTTTGGAGTGCTTGTAATCAACGTTCAGAAGGTAGTGCCCGTAAGTTCCGGCGCAGGCGCAGCCGCCACGAACCTGAATTCCAAACCTGTCGCTGAGAAGTCTCACTACAAGGTTGTAATGTAAGTCGTCGATGTAAAAGGAAATTATACCAAGGCGGTTTTCTTCATTATCCGCGAGTATATGCAGTCCGTCTATTTTCCGCAGTTCATCAAACGCAATTTTAACCAATTGCTTTTCCCTCTTTTCCATGTTCGCGGTGTTCATCTGATTCTTCAGTTCGATGCTCAATGCCGTCCTTATGGCCTGTATGAATCCCGGAGTGCCGCCGTCTTCACGCACCTCAATATCGTCAATATACTTGTATTCGCCCCAGGGATTAGTCCACTCGACGGTTCCACCGCCGGGTTGGTCGGGCGTGTAATTGTGATAGAGTTCGGAATTAAAAACCATCACACCGGACGAGCCGGGACCCCCGAGAAACTTGTGGGGCGAGAACATTACGGCGTCAAGATACGCGTTCTTGTTTTTCGGATGCATGTCGATATCTACATACGGCGCGGACGCGGCAAAATCAACAAAACAATAACCATCGTGTCTGTGCATTAATTCCGCCATTTCATAAAAAGGCGGTCTTATGCCCGTGACGTTCGAGCAGGCGGAGAAAGAGCCGAACTTAACTTTTCTGTTCTTGTATTTTTTCAATTCGTCTTCCAGCCTGTTCGGGTCGCAGAAAAGATTTTCGTCCGGGGGTATAACAACCACATCGGC
This sequence comes from Ignavibacteria bacterium, assembly GCA_035561235.1. Taxonomy (GTDB): domain Bacteria; phylum Bacteroidota; class Ignavibacteria; order Tepidaquicellales; family Tepidaquicellaceae; genus CAIKZJ01. Next base: position 13,582 of record DATMXZ010000021.1, on the reverse strand, counting down.
TTCCGTTTCATACCACGATGTCTGGTTCGAGTGATGTTCCATGTGGGTTATGAAAACGACGGGTCTGTCCTTTTCGGGAATAGATTTCTTTATGCCCTTTTTGAGGAAACATTTTAACCCCAGAATTCTTTGAAGTTTATTCACTACAGTTGTCATACCGAATCCCGCGGTTATAATTACGTCCTTTTTTCCCGCGTTGCAGTGCTCTTTGATTTTCTTATGCGCGAGGCGATACGCGTTAGTCATCAGCGTTCCCGTTTCGCTTGTTTCGGTGTGAGTGTTCGCGACGTACGGTCCGAGAGAATTCACGATAGTCTCTTCAATCGGGCGGTAAAGCCTTCCGCTCGCGACCCAGTCGGCATATATAAGACGCTGAGTTCCATAGACGGACTTGTATCTCAGGTTATTACCGATAGTGTTATTTCTGAACTTCTCGAATTTTTTTTCCATACGCCTTAAAATATTTTGTATTACAAAATAAAAAATAATACGCGCGAAAAAAACCGTAAAACGCAAGCAGCAATAAATTCCCGGTTTATTGTTTCTGCGTCACCGCGAAACAAAAACTGTTATACGTTCTTCCGGCTGTTTATCCGCTTTTTGACCTTTGTCCAGGAGTTTGTAATGAGAAAAGATTCGTCCATGTGCCCCACCATTTTTTCAAACCGCTTTATCGGCGTCGAAAATGTCAGAACGTTTTCCTGAACGCCCGGGCGCGCGGAAACATCGAACATTCCGAGAACACATTTCTGGTCGTCTTTCGTCGATTCTCTGTAAGGATGGTAAATAATACTTCCGCATCCTGCCCCGAAAGGAGCAATAACGCCATTTTCATCGTTTTGGTCAAAGTTCGCCAAGGTGAACAATCCTGACAGAACATCAGGCTTTGCGAAAAAGATAACTATTTCCGGCTCGTCTGTTTCCGTGAGTTTATCCCATCTTTTGAAAATAGAATATCTGTTGTCGGCGGGAAGGGTTACTATCCTGTCCTGAAATGATTTCGCCAGTTCCGGCGTGCACTTGTATCTTTCGCCCTCCATATCTTCGTTTCCGTAAGAAAGAAAATATTCAAACCCGGGCCGCATTCCCTCGGTGTATCCGAGATAGCGCTTCGCGCCTCCGCAGGCGATGTTGTTTATGTTATAGGCGAAACTTTCCCCTTTTCTTACTTTCATCAATTCGCTTATCAGGCAACTTCTGTCCGCTGTGCGGTTTCTATATTCGGCACCGTCAATATCATCGCTGTAAGCAAACGTTATCGGAAGTTCCGCATTGCCGAAATACCTGTTCCACTTTTCGATGAACAGGTCTCTAAATTTTGTGTTCAACCTTATACCCTTTTATTACAATTGATTTATTCGCAGGCAAAATGCCATTGCAAATTATCATAAGAACGGAAAACATTCAATTGTAATCATAATTACTATTTATAATAGATAAACGCGATATAATGTTCCGCCTTTGATTTTAAACGCTTTGCCAACAGGCATTGTTTTTCAAATGACTTTTGAGTTGTTGCTGAATTAGCGAAATTTGTAAAAAAGTATGTCATGACCTCATCAACCGGCAAAACACGATTTATATTTTTATTTATATTTCTGCTGCCCTCTTTTATCTTTTCTCAAATATATGAGCGCGATTACAACAGACCGCAGAACGACATAATGCCGTATCCCGCGAGCATTACAATTTACAGGGGATTTCCGTTCGTGTTTAACCCGTCGGTTTCTGTCAGCGTTGACCGCGGCGCGTCCGAAAAACTTACACGCGCCGTAAAAGAGTTTACAGACAGGATAAACGCGAAAACAGGATTCAAGATAACACCAGAATTTTTAAATCAGGAACGCGCCGAGGAAAAAGGAATCATCATTAAATTCGGAAAAGAAGAAACCGTTAAAACCGTTAATGACGAGGCTTACGGTATAGAAGTATCGCAGGATAGAATTATTCTGAAATCGAACACGGACATCGGCGCGATGCGCGGGCTCGAAACGATTTTGCAGTTGATAAAATTTTCAAACGACCGGTATTACATACCCGCGTTAAAAATTTCGGATTATCCCCGCTTTCCATGGCGCGGATTAATGATAGACGCCTGCAGGCATTTCATGCCCGTGGACGTTGTAAAGAGAAATATAGACGGTATGACAGCAGTAAAGTTAAACGTGCTGCACTGGCACCTGTCGGAAAATCAGGGTTTCCGCGTCGAGTGCCGGACATTTCCGAAACTTCACGAACTAGGCTCTGACGGCGACTATTACACGCAGGAGCAGATTAAAGAAATAATTCAGTATGCGAACGAACGCGGAATAAGAGTCGTTCCGGAATTTGACATTCCCGGTCATTCGACGGCGTGGTTTGTCGGTTATCCGGAATTCGCGAGCGCGCCGGGACCTTACGAAATTGAACGGCATTTCGGCGTATTCGACCCGTGTTTCGACCCGACAAAAGAATCAACGTACGAATTTTTCGATAAATTTTTCGAAGAAATGTCGCAGTTGTTCAATGACGAATACATTCACATTGGCGGCGACGAGAACGAGGGAAAACACTGGGACGCAAACCCACAGATACAGGAATTCAAAAAACAAAAAGGCTTTGCTACGAACCACGAACTTCAGGCATACTTTAACAGCCGAATTCAGAAGATACTCGAAAAACACGGAAAGAAAATGATAGGCTGGGACGAAATTCTGTCCGAAGACCTGCCAAAGGATATCGTAATTCATTCGTGGCGCGGTAAAGACGCGATGGTAAAGGCGGCGAAACTCGGATTCGCCTCAATACTTTCGAGCGGTTATTACATCGACCTTTGCCAGAGCGTGTTCGACCATTATTACAACGACCCTCTCCCGAAGGGTCTTCCTTTAACAACGTTCGAAGAAAAAATGATTCTTGGCGGCGAAGCGACGATGTGGGCGGAACTGGTGAACGCGGAAACTGTCGATTCGAGAATCTGGCCCCGCGCCGCTGCGATTTCGGAAGTTTTGTGGTCGGGAATAAAAAGTTTTTCCGAAGACAGCCTTGATAACAGATTCATACTTTTCAAAAGGTTGGATAACATTTCGAATGTTTTGGGCGAAACAGGACTCAGGCATAAGAGCAACCGGAAACAAATGCTCGAGAGAATTTCCGTAATGCCTGACGCGGTTGAAAAAATCCTGAGCGTCTGGGAGCCGCTTAAATATTACAACAGACACAAATATACGAAATACAACCGGTCAACCCCGCTGAACCGCGCGGTTGACATCGCAGTACCCGATGCCCCGCTGTCATTCGAGTTCGCGTATCTTGTCGGTAGAATAATAACGGGCAAAGCGGACAAAGAAGAAATCGAGTCGGGAATAAAAACAATTAAAGAACTTGAAAAAACCTGCGGCGGGTATCTCGGGGAAAAACAAAACGGAAATATTGAGGAAACCGAAATCCTTGCCGAAAAAACGAAAGGTCTGTGCTCGGTAATAAGCGGGCTGTTATACTGCCTTCAGAACAAAACAAGATACGGCGAAGAAAGCGTTAAATTCGATTATTACAGGCAGCCGACCGCGGAACTCGAACTGACGCTCGTAAACCCTGCTGAGGAATTGTATAAATTCATTGAACGGCGCGGACACATTAAATGAAAAGAATATTTTTAATACTAATGCTATTCTCAAATTTGTGTTATTCGCAAACGAACAGGATGTACATAGACAACTGGGAATTCCGAAACACGAAGGAACAAAAATATTACAAAGCCGTTGTTCCCGGGACCGTGCATACCGACCTTCTCGCGAACAAACTAATCGAAAATCCGTTTTACGGAACCAATGAATCCTCCCTTCAATGGATTGAAAACGAAGAGTGGGAATACGCTGCGTCTTTAAGTTTAACGGCGGAACAGATAAAAACCGCCGGAGAGATAGTGTTTGAAGGGCTTGATACGTATGCTTCCGTTTACGTGAACGGGGAAAAAATGCTATCCGCGAACAACATGTTCAGAGAGTGGCGTATAAAATGCGCCGGCATCTTAAAACGGGGAGATAACGAAATCAGAATCGTATTCCGTCCGCCCGCGAGAGAAGAAGAAAACCGCGCTAGCGAATTCGAAAAACAAACCGCGCTTAAAGAACTTCCCGGCGGCAACAGGGCTTTTACGCGCAAGGCGGCGTATCATTACGGCTGGGACTGGAGCCCGCGTTTTGTTACCTGCGGAATCTGGCGTCCCGCGTATCTGGAATTCGACAGCGAAGGAACAATTAAAGAAATTGAAACAACGCAAAACATTTCGGACGGAAAAGCGATTATTAAATTCAACGTCAGGTGCGGGAACGCGGAAGGATTGAGGGCGATTCTCATTCAAAAAGGGAATAAAATTTCCGAGTCGCGCGTTGTTTCTAACGAAGCGGAAATAACCGCGGAAATTCAAAATCCGGAATTGTGGTGGTGCAACGGTCTCGGCGAACCTCATCTTTACGGATTTAACATAGTTCTGCGGAATAAAGACGGGCAGGATGTTGACAAGAAAGTAATAAATATTGGCATTAGAACAATTGAACTCGTTCAGGAAAAAGATACCTTCGGCTCTTCTTTCTATTTTAAACTTAACGGCGTGCCCGTTTTCATAAAGGGCGCGAACTACATACCGCCCGACAACTTCCTTCCAAGAGTAACAAAAGAAAAATACACGCGCCTCATAGACGACGCGGTCAAATCCAATATGAACATGCTTCGCGCATGGGGCGGCGGGGTTTATGAGGACGAAGAATTTTATAAGCAGTGCGACGAAAAAGGAATTCTCGTGTGGCAGGATTTCATGTTTGCCTGCTCTATGGTTCCGCCGGATAAAGACTTTGCAGATAACGTCCGCGAAGAGGCAGTCTATAACGTCAGGCGTTTAAGAAATCACCCTTGCATCGCGCTCTGGTGCGGCAACAACGAGTCTGACGAAGGCTGGCAGAACTGGGGCTGGCAAAGCAACCTTAACGAAAGACAAAAAGACATTCTGTGGAGCGCGTATGAAAATATTTTCAGGAACACGCTTCCCTCTGTGGTTTCAAAATACCATAAAAATTCAAACTATATTTCAACCTCGCCAAAAACCGGATGGGGTCACGAAGAAAGCCTGAAAGAGGGCGATTCCCACTACTGGGGCGTGTGGTGGGGAATGGAGCCGTTCGAAATTTACAAAAAGAAAGTCGGAAGATTCGCGTCCGAATATGGATTTCAGGGATTTCCCGATTTTGAAACGATAAAAAATTTTGTTCCTCCCGACGAATTATATTTGTATTCCCCTTCCCTTAAAATGCACCAGAAACACCCGACAGGATTCGAGACGATACAAAAATACATTGAAATGTACTACGACGCGCCCGATAAACTTGAAAGGTATATAACCATAAGCCAGTTGCTTCAGGCGTACGGAATAAAGACCGCGATAGAAGCGCACAGGCGCGCGAAGCCGTATTGCATGGGAACGCTGTACTGGCAATTCAACGACTGCAACCCTGTTGTCTCCTGGTCGGGAATAGATTATTTCGGAAGGTGGAAAGAAATGCAGGAGACGGTAAAAAACGCATACGCGGACATTCTCGTTTCACCCGTCGAGGAGAACGAAAAAATCAGGGTTTATATAGTGAGCGACAGGATGAAAGAAACGAAGGGGATGCTTGAAGTCAGGTTTGAAAGTTTCAGCGGCATAATTCCTTCCGAGCCGTATCTGACAACGGTAACGGTTAAACCCAACTCATCTGAAATATTTTTCGAAAAAGAAGCGGCGGAAGTTTTCAGAAAGGTTTCGAAAACAACGAATTATATGAGCGTGATTCTTCGCGCCGAAGACGGGAAAACATATTCAAACGAACTTCTCTTCTGCAAGCCCAAGGAAATAGAAACGGTAAAATAATTTTATATGAAAAAAATATTATTTCTTCTTGCGTTAACCTTATTACTATCGGGCTTCGATAATCACCGTCCCGAAAAGTTGAGCCTAACGAAATACGTCAACCCGTTTGTCGGCACGGGCGCGCACGGACACACATTTCCCGGAGCAACCGTTCCTTTCGGAATGGTGCAGTTGAGCCCGGACACGCGTCTGACGGGTTGGGACGGATGCGGAGGGTATCATTACGACGACAGCGTGATATACGGATTCTCACACACGCATTTAAGCGGAACGGGCGTACCGGATTACTGCGACATACTTTTCATGCCCGTCGCGCAGAATCCGCTCAGCGATTTAAGCGACAGCAGAATCAGCAACTACGCGTCATCATTCAGCCACGCGGATGAAAACGCGTCACCCGGATATTACAGCGTCCTGCTTAAACGAGGAAACATAAAAACGGAACTGACAACAAGTACGCGAGCGGGATTTCACAGATACGCGTTTCCGGAAAATATGGTATCGAAAATATTCATTGACCTTAAACACAGGGACGAAGTGCTCGATTCTTACATCAACGTAATAAACGGAACGGAAATATCGGGATACAGAAATTCAAAATACTGGGCGAAGGACCAGAGAGTTTATTTTCACGCAGTCTTTTCAAAACCGTTTAATTCCGCGCTGCTGTACCTGAACGACGAAAAAACCGAAGAGCGCCAAACACTCAAGGGAAAAAACGTGAAAGCCGTTTTTGATTTCGGAGAAAGCGCGGGCGAGGTGCTCGTGAAAGTAGGAATATCGGGAGTCAGCGAACAGAACGCGAAGATGAATCTCGATGCGGAAATCAAAGATTGGAATTTCGAAGAAGTAAGAAAAGAGGCGTCTGAAAAATGGAACGATTATCTTAATAAAATTCAGGTAAAGTCAAGAGACGAAAACAAACTCAGAGTTTTCTATACCGCGCTGTACCACACGGCTATTTGTCCGAACACGTTCAATGACGTTGACGGTTCGTATCTCGGACGCGACCTGAAAGTTCACAAGGCGGACCACGGCTACTACACCGTTTTTTCGCTGTGGGATACATACAGGACAAACCACCCGCTGCTTAACATAATAGAAAGAGAGCGCTCGCTGGATTTCATAAAAACTTTTCTTCTCGAATATCAGCAGGGCGGACGGCTTCCCGTTTGGGAATTGTGGGCGAACGAGACCGACTGCATGATAGGATATCACTCGGTACCGGTAATCACCGACGCTTACATTAACGGAATACGGGGCTTCGACGAAAACCTCGCGCTCGAAGCGATGCTTCACAGCGCGGGTCTGGATATTTACGGTCTAAACTCCTACAGAAAATACGGATACATTCCCGGAGAGAAGGAACACGAATCTGTTTCGAAAACGCTTGAATATTCATACGACGACTGGTGCATTTATAAATATATGGAGACGAAAGGCGTTTCCGCAAGCGACGAAAAGATGAAAGAATTTAAAAACCGTTCAAGGCATTACGAAAATCTTTTCGACCCGGAAACGGGATTTATGCGTCCGCGAATGAACGGAACCTGGAAAACGCCTTTCCTGCCGACTGACGTTGACAACAACTACACGGAAGCAAACGCCTGGCAGTATTCGTTTTACGTTCCCCAGGAGCCGTGGTTTCTCACGAAAGTTTACGGACGCGCGGAAACCAAACTTGACGGCTTGTTTAATGCCGACACGAAAACCACGGGACGCGAGCAGTCGGATATCACGGGATTAATCGGTCAGTACGCGCACGGCAACGAGCCCAGCCACCACATCGCGTATCTTTATAATTACACGTACGCGCCGTGGAGAGCCGCCGAAGTCGCGCGGAAGGTAATGACTGAATTTTATAAAGATTCGCCCGACGGGCTCATAGGCAACGAAGACTGCGGGCAGATGTCCGCGTGGTACGTGATGAGCGCGATGGGTTTTTATTCTCTTTGCCCGGGCAGCGGAAAATACGTAACCGGCGCTCCCCTTTTCGACGAGGTAAGGATAAACCTTGAGAACGGAAAAACGTTTACAATCGAGTCAAGAAATCTCTCCGACAAAAATATTTATATCGATTTCAAAAAAAGCGTATTGAAAAATCCCGAAATACTTTTCGCGGATATTTACAAAGGCGGAAAACTTATTCTTGAAATGTGCGCGGAGCCGGAAAAGTACAGGGGTTTCCTTGACGAAGACATCGAAAGTTTTGTTTCCGCGGTGCCTGACGACAATCCGATTCCTCCGGTCGTCAAGGTCAGGAACACGGTCTTCAGGGATTCAACGGAGGTAACGCTGTTCACGCCCGACGGAAAAGGAACGATTCGTTACACGCTTGACGGTACCGCGCCGGATATGAATTCCGCGGTTTACGAAAAAACTTTTTATGTCAGGGGTTCCGCCGAACTTAAAGCGGTTACGGAGAAGAATAATCTTTTCGGATTCGTTACGGAATGCAAACTTCATAAAATCCCGGATGGAATATACGTCGAGCCCGGCTCGCAGCCGAATCCGTCGTACACGGCGGGCGGTCCCGACGCTTTAATCGACGGAATAAGAGGACCGAAGAACTGGCGGCTTGGAAACTGGCAGGGATTTCAGTCACAGGATTTTTCGGCTACCGTAAAACTCGACAGGGAAAAAACAATAACAAAACTCGGCGCCGGATTTCTTCAGGACGCGCGGAGTTGGATTTGGATGCCTGTTTATGTCGAGTTCGATGTTTCGGCTGACGGAATTAATTTTACGAAAGCGCTGCGGATTGACAACACGGTAGCGGATACGGATTTAAAAGTTCAGATAGTTGATTTTGTGAAAGAGATAAACGCCGTGAAAGCGAAATACATCAGAGTGTTCGCCAGGAATTACGGAAAAATACCGTCTTGGCACGAAGGCGCGGGAGAAGACGCTTTCATTTTCATTGACGAGATTTTTGTGGAGTAGGTAGGAGCGGTTTTTGTCGGGATTGGTTTGAACGATAAAGAGCAAGAGCGTTCCGCCGCGAATTATCCCTAATGATTACACACAGAAAGAGCGGATGAAACAGATTTACACAGATTTTTTCTTTTATATCCCGCGGGATTGTGCAGAAAGAACAGATTTCGCGTGATTGAGAGCAAGAGCATTGACGGCATAGTCCCGAAGGGACGACATTATTTTAGAAAAGAGGAACCCATTCCGAAAAGTCCTATAGAGACGGCAGTGTAAAATGGCGCCCCTGCCGCGGATTTGTGACTTTCAAAAAACAAAAAAGCCGCTTCTGATGTTACACAAATAAATAAAAAAATATGAAAACAATAACAACCCTACTTTTTATTCTATTCTTTCTGCCCTCTCTCCGCGCGCAGGACGAAATGGAAGTTAAAATGGGTGATTCAACCTATACGATAAAAAAATACTTCCTTTGCTTTTTGAAAACCGGACCCGACAGGACACACGACTCTCTTACCGCCGCAAAAATACAGGAAGGTCACCTGAAACACCTCAATAAACTTGCTACCGACGGTGTTATTTCAATCGCCGGTCCTTTTGCAAGTAAAGACGAGTTTCGCGGAATAATAATTTTTAACACGAAGACAAAAGAAGAGGCGGAACAATACGAATCGGAAGACCCCGCCGTAAAATCAGGGCGGCTTACAATGGAAATCCGCGAATGGTGGTCGATGAAAGGCGCGCGGCTCAATTAGCAGTCAACTTTTAACAATTAGCGTTTATGCGGGAACTACTCTTTGAATCCCGGATGCATTTGGGGCATTAAAGGTTTTTCCGGGAGCATCGTGAATCGCTTTTCGGCTACGACAGTTTGCGACGCCTTGTCGGTAAGCGTGAGTTTGAACACGCCGAAACCCTTTTTTGACATTTCTTCGGGGTCCATATTTTCCGGAGAGAACAAATCTCTGAAGACATCGCCGATAAAAATTTTCTGAAACACGCTTGTCTTCCTTTCGTTCAAAGCATAGTCAAAAACGCCCTCCGACACGGCGTTGTCATCCCTGTCAATAATCGCGTAAGCGAACACTCCGGATTTCGGAGATTCGGTATTGTTGTAGATCTCGAAAAAGAGATAGAAATTCTCGTATCCGAAAACATTATTGCTGATTAAGGGCGTCATTTCTTTTGTTCCGCCCGGTCCCGCCGTAAGTTCCGAGACCAGCATTATGTCGCTAAGCGTAATCGGCGCGGCGGAATAATTCTTAACCTTTACGCCAACCGTTTTCCGCGATTCCTTCTTCGAGTTTTTGTCTTTCAGAACGGATTCGAGGCTGTATTCTCCCGGGCTCAGGAAATGATTATAAACGTAAAACTCCGATTTGTCCCGCTCTTTTATTATTTCGTTTTCGCCGAACGAAAAACTTTCCTCCCCGCTCTTTTGAAAAACAACGCTCCCGTTCCTGTCGAGCAGGGAAATGGAAATCTCGAAAGCCGCCGAGTATTTGCCGTTCTTCTTTGAAAAAAGAATGTTCGAGCGCGGAACCTCGATGAAAATGTCGAGCCTCGGGCTCAGCGTATCGATATCAAAAAAGACGAGGGGGTTTATGAAGAAAGTTTCCGTCTCGAAAATAGGCTTACCCGGACCGAATCCGCTTTTTATCTGAGCGCTTAGCGAGACGCAAAAGACGAACGTTAATATTACGATAAATACTGATTTCATTGGCATTACAAGAAACAAACATACATAATGTTTATACTACTTTCAAAACAAATCAAAACGGCGCCGCGAATTATCGCTAATGATTACACACAGAAAGAGCGGATGAAACAGATTTACACAGATTCTTCTTTTATATATCCCGCGAGAAGAAACGGAATAAAAGAATTACGCGTGTTTGAGAGCAAGAGCGATTTCACCCGGGGTCACGGAGAAGGCACAGAGAGTCGCAGAGAAGACAGCGAAAGATACAGAGAAGGCATAGAGAAGTTCGCGGAGAAATACGGAGAGGAAACAATGAATATGCGGAGTAAAAAGGGGGTAATTTCGCGGAAACGCTATTTGTTCCGGCAAAACAAAGCGATTGTTTTTTCGTAAATAAGAAAGGGTTGTAAAATTTCACAAAGAGAGTTAATTTATTCTAATAATAAAAATATAAAACATGAAAATTAAAATCTTTTTAGTTCTGACCGCGTTTCTCGCGGCATTCAACCTGTATTCTCAGGAGAATGTATGGTACACGACGGTGCTCAAAGAAAATTTCGTCGATAAAAACGGAAATCCCCTGACCGGAAAAGGCGTCGTGGTCGGCGACGTGGATTCCGGCGTGGATGTTTTCTCGCCTTTCTTCTTCTTCGCCGACGGCGGAGAGTACGGCTGGATAGACGTCGACAAGGACGGCAAGTTCAAACCCGGCATAGACGCTGTTGATTTCAACGGCGACGGCGTTTCCAGAGAGGGTTCGATTCTTCGCTACATAGAAATGAAGAATAACACATACAACATTCTGAAGACGGACAAGGAAAACTTTAATCCCGATATGGATTTTCTGTACGCTGACGCGAACGGAAACGGCAAGAGGGATTTCGGCGAAAACGACGGATTCACGGAAAGCGACCCGACGTACGGCGAGCAGTTTTTTATAGCGATAGACGCGGATAAAAACGGAACACTCGACGCGGGAGAAAAAATAATCGCGCTTAAAACATCCAAAGTCCGTGCCGTAAGGGAAAAAAGCGGAACAATAAGAAGAAGAGGGATTGACCTTATAAAAACCGAACCCGATACAATCAGGCACGGCACGAGCGTTTCGGGAATAATTCTCGGCGGACACGCGGGCGTTCAGAAAATGCACGGTTTCGCTCCTGACGCGGAACTCGTTATGGCGAACATAGATTACGCCTACACCCCCCGTTTCGTCAGGACGTTTCCCGCTCTGCTGAAATTCCTTCGCGACGAAAAAGTGAACATACTGCTTTTTGAAGACGGCGAATGGATGTGGGAATATATGGACGGCTCAACCGAAGAAGAACTTCTCACGAATGAAATCGCCCGCTCCGGCATAACCGTGATTGGCGGCGGCGGCAATCTCGCGTCGGGAAATATGATAATAAGAGATAAACTTAAAAAGGACCAACTCGCGACTTATAAATTCTCAAGCCCCTCCACCGGAGAAGGCAAGAAAAACGACGCCTCTTTCGTTTCGCTTTTATGGAAAGGGAAAGATAAAAAGCCCGTTATACAGGTGCGCACTCCCGACGGATTTCTTTCGCCTGAACTGAAAGACGGCTCGGGATTCATCAGGGTCGGCAATTACAACGTTTATTACGCGAGAGAGGTATCGCCGAGAAACACAGTGATGTTCAAGTTCCAGTTTTCGGAAAAAGACTCGAACACCGTCAAGGGCGACTGGCAGATAAGAGTCCACGCGAAGAGCGAACTCGACCTGTGGGGATTCATAGTGGATATAACGCAGTCCTGGGGCGGCACGACTAAATGGGAAGACAAGGATAAGATTACACCCGAAGGCTCTGTAACATTTCCCTGCACGGCTGACAGTTGCATCGCGGTCGGAGCATATACTGTGAATTTCTCCTGGGGTCCCGAAGACAAATTGGGCGGGCTCTGCAATTACAGCGGACGCGGGCTGAACATTTCAGGCAAGCGCGGAATAGACATAAGCGCGCCCGGTCACTCGACATTCACCTGCTCGACGAACAACTCGTACACGCTTTTCAGCGGAACGAGTTCCGCGGCGCCGCACGTGGTGGGAACAGTAGCGCTGCTTCTGCAGTATAATCCTTCGTTGACGCATTCGCAGATAAGGAATATTTTGATGAAGACATCGGTTCAGGACGAATTCACGGGTCCCGTTCCCAACACTAACTGGGGCGCGGGAAAACTTAATCCCGAAGGCGCGATAAAATACGTAATCGAGAACTTTTAACCATAAACATAAAACACAGGAGACAGCATGCAGCATCAAATTTTATTTCAACCCTCCGAGGCGCTTGTGCACATCTCGTTGAACGAAAACGAGGAAATACAGGCTGAAGCGGGAGCGATGGTATTCAAAAGTTGGAACGTTGAAATCGAAACATCCGCCAAAGGAGGGCTTTTCGGCGCGCTGAAAAAATCAGTGCTCGGCGGCGAATCGTTTTTCACGAACAAGTTCATAGCGAAACAGGGCGCGGGGGAAATCGGCTTCACGGCGCCTTTTCCCGGCGACATAAAGCATTTCGAATTGAAAGGCGAAACAATGTACATCCAGTCGGGCTGTTTCGTATGTTCGTCAACCACGGTAAACCTCGATACGAGTTGGGGCGGCGCGAAAGGATTCTTCGGCGGTCCCGGACTCATAATGCTCAAAGCGAACGGCAGCGGCTCACTGTTCGTCAACTCTTTCGGCGCGGTGTTCGAGAAAAAAATGGTGAACGACAGGTTCGTCGTCGATACCGGACACATAGTCGCATTCACGGACGGACTGAGTTTCAACATAAAGAAAGTCGGCGGTCTGAAATCTACTCTGTTCAGCGGCGAAGGTCTCGTTGCTGAATTCAACGGAACGGGAACACTCTGGATACAGACAAGAAACCAGAGTTCCTTCCTCGAATGGATAATCTCGAGAATACCTTCGAAGGGCTGACACCGGCTCGCGAGCAAGTGTTCAAGGTACAGACAATAAAAACCCGTTTTGTTAAACGGGTTTTTTTATTTTCGTGACCGAAGCGGGTGGAATTTTTAAGTGTATTATTCCTCTGGCTTGTTAG
>DATMXZ010000020.1:0-10296 GCA_035561235.1 Ignavibacteria bacterium | reverse complement strand
ATATTGAACAGATAATGAAAAATTAATCTATCATAATAATTATTGTAAAAAGAATGCAAATTTCGGGATTTGCTAGAACGACGGATAAGACTAATATCAACGACAGGGGCTATTAGAACTTTTACAGATACCGTTTGGGGCTGCAAAACCATTCTTTACCATATCCCGTTTAAATAATTTATACTATATTGCACCGGTCAAAATTTTATTAATTTAATTTTGTTTTATGTGACGGGATGCAGATAAAAAAACAAAACATTAAACTTGTCCTCGAGAACGGGCTTGAAGTGAAAGGGAAATCGTTCGGTTACCCGCGCTCCTCGTCCGGGGAAGTTGTTTTCAACACGGCGATGACGGGTTATCCCGAGAGTCTTACCGACCCATCCTACAAAGGCCAGATATTAATACTCACTTATCCTCTAATAGGAAATTACGGCGTGCCGTCTTCAGAAACCGAAGAAGGTCTCCTCAGGAATTTCGAGTCGGAGAGAATCCACGTATCGGGGCTTGTAATATCCGATTATTCTTTTCACAACAGCCATTGGAAATCGGACAGACCGCTCTCGCAATGGCTTTACGATAATAATATTCCCGCGATTCACGGCATAGATACGAGAATGCTTACGAAAATAATACGCGAGCGCGGAACGATGCAGGGGAAAATTGTATTTGAGGGCAGGCATCCCGAAGAAGACGAAAATTCCGCGCATCCCGTATCGGAAGTAAGTTGCAGGGAAATCATAACATACGGGCAAGGCAGATACAAAATAGCGCTCGCAGATTGCGGAGTAAAGTTCAACATAGTAAGAAGGCTGCTGAAACGAGACACAACAGTCGTCCGCGTTCCGTGGAATTACGATTTTACAAAAATCGATTATGACGGTCTGTTCATTTCAAACGGTCCCGGCGATCCGAAAGCGTGCGAAGAGACGATTAACAATCTGAGCAAAGCAATCAAAGGGGACAAGCCCGTATTCGGTATATGTCTCGGCAATCAACTGTTGTGTCTGGCTTCGGGCGGAGACACGTATAAACTCAAGTACGGGCACAGGAGCCACAATCAGCCGGTAATAAAAGAAGGCACGGAACGCTGTTACATTACTTCGCAGAATCACGGATACGCCGTGGATTCGAGAACTCTCAGCGCGGACTGGCGTGTATTTTTCACGAACCTGAACGACGGCACAAATGAAGGAATCCGACACCGCGAGAAAATGATTTTTTCTACGCAGTTCCATCCCGAAGCGTCGAGCGGTCCTACTGATACGGATTTTCTTTTTGACTTATTCATAGACAACATAAAAACTACAAAAAAGGCAGACGGAAAGATTTAATAAAATATTGTTGCTCGGCTCGGGCGCGCTTAAGATAGGCGAGGCGGGCGAGTTTGACTATTCAGGGTCTCAGGCTTTGAAGGCGCTGAAAGAGGAAGGAATAGAGACCGTACTTATAAATCCAAACATCGCGACGGTTCAGACTTCCGAAAACATTGTCGACAACATATATTTTCTTCCTGTGACGCCGCATTTCGTTGAAAGAATAATCGAGAAGGAAAGACCCGACGGAATAATGCTTGCATTCGGCGGGCAGACAGCATTGAACTGCGGTATTGAACTTTTCAGGACGGGTGTTTTCAAAAAATCCGGAATAAGTGTTCTCGGCACTCCGGTCGAGGCTATAATCGAGACAGAGGACAGGGAGTTATTCGCTAAAAAACTGAAGAGCATAGGTGTCAAGACAATCGACAGTCAGGCTGTTCAGTCGGTTGATGACGCCGCAGAAGCAGCGGGCAAACTCGGCTATCCCGTAATAATCCGTTCGGGTTTCACGCTCGGCGGGCAGGGAAGCGGTTTCTGCTCCGACGAAAAAGAACTCAGGGAGCAGTCAGTAAAAGCACTGTCGCATTCAAGCCAGATATTAATAGAGAAATCGCTTAAAGGATGGAAGGAGATTGAATACGAGGTCGTTCGAGACAGGCACGACAACTGCATAACGGTCTGCAACATGGAGAATTTCGACCCGCTCGGAATACACACGGGTGAGAGCATAGTCGTAGCGCCCTCGCAGACGCTTTCGAACAACGAATACCACAAACTCCGTGAGATCGCGATAAATATAGTCCGCAGCATAGGAATCGTGGGAGAATGCAACGTTCAGTACGCGCTTGATACGGAGTCTGACGACTACCGTGTAATAGAGGTGAACGCGAGACTTTCGCGCTCGAGCGCTCTTGCTTCGAAGGCAACGGGTTATCCGCTGGCATTTGTCGCGGCGAAACTCGCGCTGGGATACGGTCTGCACGAATTGAAAAATTCCGTCACGAAGACAACACCGGCTTGTTTCGAGCCCGCGCTTGATTACATCGTATGCAAGATTCCGCGATGGGATCTCGGAAAGTTCAAGGGCGTCTCGAAGCAGATAGGCAGCAGCATGAAGAGCGTCGGCGAGGTAATGGCGATAGGGAGAAACTTCGAGGAAGCGATACAAAAAGGTCTCAGGATGATAGGCCAAGGGATGCACGGCTTTGTCGGAAACAGGGAACTTGAGATCGCGGACGCATCATCGTTAGAGAACGAACTGAAGAATCCGACAGACTCGAGGATATTCGCGATTGAAAAAGCGTTCGGGACGGGAATGGACATAGACGCGATACACCGTCTGACAAACATAGACAAATGGTTTCTTTATAAACTCAGGAACATACACGAACTCGGGGAAAAACTTTCCGCATACAGAAATATTGAGGAAGTTCCCGAATCGAATCTTCTCGAACTGAAGAGAAACGGATTTTCAGATTTTCAGATATCGAAGATACTTTGCGGCGGAGACGGCAGGGACGTTACGGAATATTCCCTGCGTGTAAGAGATTACAGAAAATCCAAGAGCATTATTCCGCGCATAAAGCAGATAGACACATTAGCGGCAGAATATCCCGCGGTTACGAATTACCTGTACGTTACATACAACGGAAGCGATGACGACGTAAAGCCGGAAGACGGTGAAAAGATTGCCGTGCTGGGTTCGGGCGCGTACTGCATAGGCAGCAGCGTGGAATTCGACTGGTGTTCGGTTAACGCACTTAACACCATAAGGAAGCACGGGAAAAAAGGAATAATGATAAATTACAATCCCGAAACAGTGAGCACGGATTACGATACCTGCGACAGGCTGTACTTCGAGGAACTTTCATACGAGCGGGTTATGGACATTCTCGAGTATGAAAATCCCGAAGGAGTAATGGTTTCGGTCGGCGGGCAGATACCGAACATCTTAGCGCCGCGGCTTCACAAAGCGGGAATAAAAATTCTCGGAACGTCCGCGGTGAGCATAGACAAAGCCGAAGACAGGCACAAGTTCTCTTCGCTTCTCGATAAAATCGGAGTTGACCAGCCGAAGTGGAAGGAACTTACAAGCATCGAAGAAATAAAACAGTTCGTTTCAACGACCGGGTATCCTGTTCTCGTTCGTCCTTCATACGTGCTTTCGGGAGCGGCAATGAACATAGTATCGAACGATTCCGAACTTGAGCAGTTTCTAAGTCTGGCATCCAAGGTTTCAAAAAAATATCCTGTCGTGGTGTCGGAATTCATAGAGAACGCGAAAGAACTCGAAATTGACGCGGTAGCGAAGAGCGGAGAGATAATCGCGTATGCGATATCCGAGCACATAGAATTCGCGGGTGTTCATTCGGGCGACGCGACCATAGTTTTTCCCGCTCAGAAACTTTACATAGAGACTATAAGGAGAATTAAGAAAATCAGCAGAAGAATTTCGGAAGAGTTGAACATATCGGGACCATTCAACATACAGTTTCTGGCGAAAGACAACGACATAAAGGTGATTGAATGCAATCTTCGCGCGTCGAGAAGTTTTCCGTTCGTATCAAAGGTGTTGAAGACGAACTTCATAGAGACGGCATCGGAAATAATGCTGGGCATTGACGTGATGAAACCCGTGAAATCAATATTCGACCTTGATTACGTCGGAATCAAGGCGCCGCAGTTTTCGTTTTCGAGGCTACAGAAAGCAGACCCGGTGCTCGGCGTGGAAATGGCTTCGACCGGGGAAGTCGGTTGTCTGGGCGAGGATTATTACGAGGCGGTATTGAAAGCGATGCTTGCGGTAGGGTACAAGATTCCAGAGAACAACATTCTGCTTAGTACGGGACCCGCGCGTTCGACGATTGAACTTCTTGGCAGCGCGAGGATGCTTTATGAAAACAAGTTCAATCTTTTCGCGACTGCGGACACGCACAATTTTTTAAACGCGAACGGAATAGAATCGACGCTGCTGTTTCTTCCGGGCGAAGGTAAAACGCCGAACGTGCTGGATTATCTTAAAAACCGAATCATAGAACTTGCGGTTAACATTCCATTGAATTTGTCGAAGGACGCTCTCGACAATGACTATAAAATAAGAAGGACAGCGGTGGATTACAACGTGCCCCTGATAACGAACTCAAGGCTTGCCGCGGCTTTCATACAGGCGTTCTGCAGGAAGGAAGATATGTCAATTAAGTCCTGGCAGGAGTTTTAGTCAATTAACAGTTAGCGATTAGCAATTAACAGTTAACAGATAACAGTTAGCAATTAACAGTTAGCGATAAGCAATTAAAATTTTGCGAATACTGTCCCCCTTCGGCCCCTCCAAAGGGGGACATTTTTTCAATTAGCAATTAGCGATTAACAATTAGCAATTAACGATTAACAATTAGAGCATATAAATCTGTGTACCGTCCAATTTTTTCAAGTTGGCGGGAAACTAATCTCTGTTGACGAGTGTATATCTTGTTGCCGCGGAGAGCACGGTCTTGCGAAGACGTATATTCTTCGGCGTCACTTCGACCATTTCGTCTTCGTTAATGAACTCAATTGCTTTTTCGAGTGTCATCGCAGGAACGGGAGTCAGTATAATACCCTCGTCCTTGCTTGATGCCCGCATATTGGAAAGTTTTTTCGGTCTGCAAGCGTAAACGTTTATGTCATTGTCGCGGTTATGTTCGCCGACAATCATACCTTCATATACCGCTTCGCCCGGCTTAACGAAGAGAGTGCCGCGCGGTTCGAGGTTGAACATCGCATATCCCGTAGTTTCTCCTTCTCTGTCAGATACGATTGAGCCTGTCATTCTCAAGGGGTAATCGCCTCTGTATTCCTCATAACCGTGAAGATAACTGTTCATAATACCGGTGCCTTTAGTATCTGTCAAAAATTCGTTCCTGTAACCGATAAGCCCGCGCGACGGTATGGAGAACTCGATTCTCACCCTGCCCGTGCTGTGGTTAACGAGATTAATCATTCTTCCTTTTCTCTGCGACAATTTATCGGTAACAACACCGATGAAATTTTCGCCGCAGTCAATGAACAGGTGTTCGATGGGTTCGAGTTTCTTGCCGTTCTTTTCCTTATAGATTACGTGCGGCCGTCCGACACTGAGTTCATAACCTTCGCGTCTCAAAGTTTCAATTAGGATGACCATCTGGAATTCTCCGCGACCCTTGACTATGAAACTATCCGCGGTATCGGCATCCTCGACTTTCAGGGCGACATTTCTTAATGTTTCCTTGAAGAGTCTTTCTCTCAATTTCGTTGACTGAACGTACTTGCCTTCTCTTCCCGCGAAAGGCGAAGTATTAATGGCGAACATCATCGAGATTGTAGGCTCGTCAACCGCGACGCGTTTTAGGGGTTTAGTGTTTTCCTGAGAGCAAATAGTATCACCGATGTGGACATTCTCAATGCCTGCGAGAACGACAATATCGCCCGGTTCGGCGGATTCGACTTCAGCGAGAGAGACGCCCTGATAGACCTGAAGTTTGGAAAGTTTCAATGGAACAACGTTTCCGTCTTCGTTTATGCAGACGAGGTTGTCGTTTATTTTAGCGGTGCCGTTAGCGACTTTACCGATAGCGAGCCTTCCGACATAGTCTGAATAGTCGAGGTCCGCGACGAGCATTTGAAAAGGTTTTCCCGGTTCGTGCGACGGACCCGGTATCTCTTTAATTATTTCCGCGAAGAGCGGTTTCAGGTCAGCGCCTTTATCGGTAAGTTTTCTGACGGCATAGCCCTGCTTGCCGACCGCGTAAAGCACGGGAAACCCAATCTGTTCTTCGGTAGCGTCAAGGTCGATGAACAAATCGTAGATTTCATTCAGAACCTCGGCAGGCCGCGCGTCTTTTCTGTCAATCTTATTTATTACTACTATGATTTTCTTCTTCGCTTCGAGGGCTTTCTTCAGTACGAAGCGTGTTTGCGGAAGGGGACCTTCGGAAGCGTCGACGAGGAGAATCGCGCCGTCAACCATCATAAGCGCCCGTTCGACCTCGCCGCCAAAGTCAGCGTGTCCGGGCGTGTCGAGAATATTTATCTTTATACCTTCCCAGGTTACGGAACAATTCTTCGCGGCTATAGTAATACCGCGCTCTCTTTCGAGGTCCATATTGTCCATAAGGCGCTCTTCTACTTCCTGATTCGACCTGAACAATCCGCTCTGCCTGAACATGTGGTCGACGAGCGTAGTTTTACCGTGGTCAACGTGAGCGATTATCGCTATGTTTCTTAGTTTCTTGTTTGTCTTTATGCTTTTATTCAAATTTTTCCTTTTATATATATCGTTTAACTCAAAATACCGCTTATGAATTTCATTTAATATGTAATAATGGCGGATGCAAGTTATAATAAATCATTATATTAAGTAATCTGGGAAAAGCGGTTGAAACTAAAATGTGTTGAGCCTGTTGTATATCCTATATATTAATTAAAAGGGAGAGCAAAATGATAGTAGTCAGAAATGTATTCCGTCTCAAGTTCGGAAAGTCAAAAGAGGCGAGGTCGCACGTCAAGGATGCGATAGCATTAAATCAAAAACTCGGTGTCAAATCGGTACGCGCGCTTTTTGATGTGACGGGTCCTTCTTACACGCTTGTATTTGAAACAAGCCACGACTCCTTATCCGAATTCGAATCGAAACTTCAAACTGTATTCGGCAACAAAGAATGGGAGGCTTTGTACGAGAAGTTAAAACCGTTGTGCGAGTCGGGGCACAGGGAAATATTTTCGGTAGTGGAATAGGTTCAGATGCCGCTCCTACGGAGCTGCCGGCTTTTCTGTGCAGTATTCTATTTGGTACAGCCCGCGATGCGGGCGTATATCATCATACTAAAAAGCGATGCGGAAATATTACGAAGAAGATATAGCGAAAAGTTTACAGACGGAAAGAGAATTAAGAAGATTGTCCGATAAAATAATTCCGTGTCAACTTTTCGGTAGCGGGTTTAATCGATTAAGCATATTTTTGTTTAAAAGAAATAATGCTGACAGACAAAATAATGTACAGGGCTTTGCTGAACAAGGATGCGTCTTTCGAGGGACTCTTCTTTGTCGCGGTAAAGACAACAGGAATATTCTGCAGGCCGACCTGCACGGCAAGGAAGCCGAAGAAGGAAAACGTTGTATTCTACAGAACGCCCCGAGAGGCTCTTGCGCAAGGTTTCAGGCCTTGCAAGGTATGTTCCCCGCTTGAGATGCCCGCAATGACTCCGGATTACATAAAAAAACTAATCAAGGAAATCAACTCGGAACCTTCGAGAAAAATAAAGGATTACGACCTGCGAATGCGCGGATTGGAGCCGAACAAAATCAGAAGGTGGTTCAGGAAGAACCACAACATGACATTTCAGTCATTTCAGAGAATGATGCGCATAAACAACGCGTTCAATCTAATGCAGACGGGTGAAAGAGTAACAGGCACGGCATTTGAGTCGGGCTACGAATCGGTCAGCGGGTTTAATTCGTCTTTCAGAAATATTTTTAATGATACCCCCACAAAATCAAAGACAATGAACGTTATCAACATTAAGCGAATTGACACGCCTGTCGGACCGATGTACGCGTGCGCGACGTCGAAAGGAATATGCCTCTTCGATTTCACTGACAGGAGGATGCTCGAGACTGAATTCAAAGAACTGAAAAAATACTTCAACGCCGTAATACTTCCGGGAGAAAACAAGCACTTCACAATACTCGAAAAGGAAATCGAAGAATATTTCGGAGGAAAAAGAAAAACCTTTACAATACCACTCGACACGCCCGGCACCGATTTTCAGAAATCTGTCTGGGAAGTTCTTAAAAAAATTCCATACGGAACCACAGTATCATACAAGCAGCAATCGGTCAGACTGGGAAAGCCGTCAGCCGTACGTGCAGTAGCGAGCGCAAACGGGCATAACCGCGTATCGATAATTATTCCCTGCCACAGGGTTATAGGTGAAGACGGAACACTGACGGGTTACGGCGGCGGACTATGGCGGAAAAAATGGCTTCTTGATTTTGAGAAAGAAAACACTTAATCGATAGGCAGTTACAACAGGCATTAGTCATTACTGAGTACTTTCACACAGGATTTATTGAACCCGTCTCCGTATTATTCATTATACCGCAATTGACGAATAATAAACTATTATATTATAAAAAAAACCAATAAATTTTAATAATTAAGATTGGAGGTCATAATGAAGAATATTTATACACTATTCGCATCAATATTATTTCTTGTCATTTTAAATTCAAATATTTCATTTTCTCAGACGACCTGGCAGATTATAAACACGGGCACAATCGAAAACCTAAACAGCGTATCATTTCCGAATCCTTATGTCGGTTACATAGCGGGCAATAACGGAAAATTTATGAAGACCGAAAACGCGGGTCTGAACTGGACGTCTGTTACTCCGCCGTCCGCGGGAAATAATAATCTGGTATTTTTTGTAAATCCTTCTGTCGGATTCGTTTCGTCACAGACCGGGTTTTTTAAAACGACGAACGGCGGTTTAAACTGGGTTCAGGTTTTACTGCCGGCGACTTACGCGGTTACATCGGTTCACTTTACTTCCGCGTCAACCGGCTGGCTCGGTGATTTTTACGGTCATGTTATGAAGACGACTGACGGCGGTACGAACTGGGTAATTATTTATACAATGCCCGGATACAGAACGCGCGTGTTTTTCTTAAACGATATAAACGGATGGGCGGTTGATACGTATGGTTATGTAATAAGGACAACAAACGGAGGAACAGGTTTCCAATCACAGCGGATACTTACCGATACGTTAAGCCAGGTTAAGTTTATCTCATCAACGCTTGGAATGATTTCGGCGGACAGCGGAAGGGTATTCAAGACCGTGAACGGAGGCGTGAACTGGACATTGATTAATACGGGCGTTACAAATAATTTAACCGGGCTGCATTATGAAAGCCCCACAAAGGCATACGCGTGCGGAAGCAGCGGAATAATTCTTACGAGTGTCAACGGGGGTACGGCGTGGAATTCACAAACTATTTCCCAGAATGATTTATACGAGATGGTGTTTGCTCAGAATACCTCAGCGGGCTGGGTGGTCGGAGAATTCGGTACGGCTGCCAAGAGGGTAAACGAGGAGACGATGATATGTGTCGGCTCGGGAACCGCGCAGGTCGCTTATCCATTCTTCTCATATTACATGGACTCAAGGACGGATATGCTGTACACCGCCGCCGAAATAACCGCGGCAGGCGGAGGCATGTCGCTAATAACGCAGATAGGGTTCTTTTTCGACAGTCTGAGCGTGCAGCCTTTAAACGGGTTTACAATAAAAATGCAAAATACCGATCAGGTATCGCTCAGCGAATTTGTTAGCACGGGATGGAGCACGGTATTTACGGGCACGTATGTCCCTTCAGGGCTGGGTACTCAGTTCATTCTGCTTAATACTCCATTCGCATACGCGCAGGGAAGCAACCTGCTCGTTGAAATTTGTTTTAACAATTCGAGTTATACATTAAACTCTTTCGTGCGGGGCACTGTTGCGGCGGGTAAAACCTTCCACAACCACGCGGACCTGAATACAGGCAACGGCTGTCTGGATTTAACAACCGGCTCTGTAATGAACACGAGACCGAATATTTGTTTTATTGCCAACCCGATTACAAACGGCGGCGACCCGTCGAACAATCTGCCAAAAACTTACAGTCTGCATCAGAACTATCCGAATCCTTTCAATCCCGTCACTAAGATTAAATTCGAAATACCGAAGAGTTCTTTCGTGAGTTTACGGGTTTACGACATACTTGGCAGGGAAGTTTCCGTAATAGTAAACGAAACAAAACAGGCGGGTTCGTATATCATCGATTTCGACGCGTCAAAACTTACGAGTGGAATTTATTTTTACAGGCTGAACACGCAGACATTCAGTGACACAAAGAAGATGATTCTGATAAAATAATATTTGTGCATCAAAAGTTATTCAATCGGGCGGAAATG
>DATMXZ010000019.1:0-3594 GCA_035561235.1 Ignavibacteria bacterium | reverse complement strand
GAAGTGTACTGCCCCCATTTTGATGGACAAACCAACATTTTATTCCATTCCGCCCAAGTAGGTTTTAAAACTGTATCGCTCCTTTTGCAAATAAATATTCCTCTTTAATTTTTATTTTATATTGCGCAATTTGTTGATAAGAATGTTCGTATGCGTAATTTGATGTTCTGAATGCAAATTATGGCTTACCGGATATGCAATTGTTATAATTATTTTTCGATGAAGTTTAAAAAGAAAAATATCGGTTATTTCGTGCTGATTCTGTCGGCGTATCTTTTCATCTGTTTGCTGAAGACGGACAGGAACATACTGCCTTTTCAGGATTATGACAATACCCCGCACAGAACTTATACCGAACTTCTGACCGAACCGTACAGTCCCGATTTTCATTCAATTACCAACCGCACCGAAAGCTATAACACAGAAGGATTCAGCAAATTCGCTAAACTGAAGAAGGGAATATACTGCCGAAACGAATTTTATCGGAGTGAAATTCCTCTTCGTTTTGTTCTATTCGTCACGCGAATTTTTAATAAGAATAATGTAATTCTCAGTCAGTCCTCAAAAATCATTTCAATACAACAGAAGAAAAGCATACACCACAAATCTTCAGATGATGACGCATTCTTAGCGTAGCAATTCTACATAGGCAATAATCATCACATAAATTTTAAATTTAAGAGGATAATTATATGAATTCCAATACGGAGTTTCAAGACGGCAGAACTGCCGTCAAGAAAAAAAGTATATTGTTTAAAATCATAAAGTGGTTTGCAATCGCTTCAGGAACCGGAGTGTTTCTTGCTGTAATTTTCGCGTTATGGGTTTACGTGGAGGTATTTTCGGGACCGGGAATAATGGAAATATCCGAATTTCATCCGTTCAAATCTGAGAACGCGAAAAAAGAATATCTGTCTTTCGAGGACGAAATGGAAAAATGCTGGCCTCTTAATTCCGAGAAGAAAACCGTTCAGACTTCCTACGGCTCTACTTTTATGAGAGTCAGCGGACCCGCGGACGCCCCGCCGTTAGTGCTGCTACCCGGCGGCGGGTCAAATTCCCTTATCTGGTTCGCGAATATCGAGTCGCTGTCCGAAGAATACAGGACTTACGCCCTCGACAATATTTATGATTTCGGCAGGAGCGTTTACACGCGCAAAATCGAAAGTGGAAATGATTTCGCCGGATGGCTCGATGAATTGTTTGATTCGCTCCGTCTGAGAAATGATATAAGAATCATCGGTTATTCTTACGGAGGCTGGGTCGCGAGCCAGTATGCGCTCAGTCACCAAGAAAGGCTTAGCCGTGTCGTGCTTGTCGCGCCCGCCTCGACAGTAATGCCGATATCGGGCGAAATGATTCTTGATATGATAAGCACGCTGATACCCGTCCGCTATTTTAAAGAGAAAACAATGAATAGGGTCGCGAAAGATTTGGTTATCATGGGCGGCGACAAGAAGAAGAAGATTGTCGATGACCGCGTGGACTTTCTGGAGATGGCGTACAAGTGTTTCAAGTTTAAAAGTCTTCCAAATCCGGTTGTCCTTACTGATTCCGAGTTACAAAGCCTGAAAATACCGGTTTTCTATCTGGTCGGCTCGAATGAAACAGTCTGCAATCCCGACAGCGCGATAAACAGGCTGAACAAAGCGGCTCCCCTGATTAAGACAGAACTTATTTCCGGTACGGGACACGACCTGCTATTCACGCATACTGAAATTGTGAACGGAATGATTTTGAAGTTCCTGAAATGATTTGTTTCAATTCCCCCTTATCGGCTGAAGCCGATAAGGGGTATATGTGTGGTGATTCTTTTTTCCTAAAATAATGTCGTTCCTACGGAACTCCGATTTTGCTACGAAGTGCCGTCGTTCTTCAGACAGCGGTTATATATTCGCGCCCACCCCCGTCCGCCTTCGGCATCCACCCCCGCCGGCGGGGGACATTTTATTATATTACCTTATTTTCTTTGAACGCCTTTATCTCCTCTTCTCTGTACCCGAGTTCTTTCAGTATTTCTTCGGTGTGCTGAGAAAGTGTCGGGGGCGGAGTATCGACGTCGCCGTTCGTCTTGTCGAATTTGGCGGTGAGGTTGAAAACTTTTATCTTGCCTACGCCCGGAGTATCAACTTCCGCGAGGGCTTTCCTGTATTCAACCTGCGGCTGATGAAGCGCGTCGTTGAGACTGAGAATTTCGCCCGAAGGAATTCCTTTCGCGTTCAGCGCTTCCGCCCAAAAAGCGGTTTCCTTTTCTTTCAGTTTCGCTTCGAGAAGAGGCGTGAGTTCTTTCCTGTTCCCTTTTCGTGTATCGCGCTCTTTAAACCTCGCGTCTTCCTTGAGTTCAGGAACGCCGAGAACGTCGCAGAGGTCTTCCCATTGCTCCTGTTTGTTCGCGGCGATGTTGATATATCCGTCTTTTGTTACAAAAGTGCCCGACGGCGCCGCCGTGAAATTATCGTTGCCCATAAGCACAGGATGCTTTCCGCCGATTAAAAGGTTTGCCGCGACCCAGCCCATATACGGCATTATGGAATCGAGCATCGCTATATCGACGAACTGACCCTTGCCTGTTTTTTCCCTGTAAAAAAGCGCTACCATAATCGCGAACGCTGCGTTGACGCCGCCGACGGTGTCGCATACAGGAAATCCCGCCCTGAGCGGGTTCAGGCGCTCGTCGCCGTTAATCGCCATCACACCGCTTAGTCCCTGTATTATCTGGTCGTACGCGGGTTTGAACGCGTCGGGTCCTGTCTGGCCGAAGCCCGAAATGGCGCAATAGATTATTCCGGGATTTATTTCGCTGAGGACATCATAAGAAAGTCCGAGCCTTTTCATAACGCCCGGTCTGAAATTCTCGACGACAACGTCGGATTTCTTCACGAGTTGCTTGAAAATCTCCTTCGCTTTTTCGTCTTTGAGATTCAGCGTAAGCGATTTCTTGTTCGAATTCTGGGCGAGAAAACTCGTGCCCATATTTATCTTGTTGTAATCGGGTACGTTCCCGAGTTTTCGTGCGAGGTCGCCCGAGCCGGGCGTCTCAATCTTTATTACTTCCGCTCCGCATAAAGCGAGATGCAGAGTTGCAAACGGTCCGGCGAGTACGTTCGTGAGGTCGAGAACCCGCAGGCCTTTCAATGATTTTTTACTTTGCATTTTTTTTCTTTTTTAAGATAGAATCAAGAAGCAAGAATCAAGAATCAAGCAGAGCAGATTCCTTGATTACAGTCGACAATTCTATCAATATTTTTATAATTTGTTTAGTGTTTTAATTTGATATTGCTCGTATGTAACTTTTCAACATTCTGGCTACCTCATCAGCATCTTTTCTCAGTTTATCCGTGTCGTAATAATCCAGATCCTTAGATAACCTTAAAAAGTATTTTGTTTCTTCAAGCGAACCTTGCGCGATATTGAAATACCTTATTTTATCCGCTTTGCTTTTCTTACCATAACCTTCTACAATGTTAGCAGCAACGGAAACTGACGCGCGCCGTATCTGATTGGTTATTCCGAATAATTCAGAATTCGGAAACGATTTCGTTACTTTATAAATGCTGAGAACCAAATGATGCATTTTCTGCCAGACTATCAGAT
>DATMXZ010000018.1:0-4376 GCA_035561235.1 Ignavibacteria bacterium | reverse complement strand
GAATATATCAGAGAAAAAAATTAAAGGGGTTTTTGAAATAACCCTTACATCAATTAACGACGAGCGCGGTTTCTTCATGCGTTCGTATGACCAGAAGATTTTCGAATATTTCAACATAGACAGGAAATGGGTACAGGAGAATCATTCGAGGTCCGAGAAGAAAGGAATCATACGGGGGCTGCATTTTCAGTATCCTCAGTTTGCGGAGGCAAAATTAATCAGATGCACGAGGGGAGCGATATTCGATGTGTATGTCGATTTGAGGAAGAATTCACCGACATTCGGTAAATGGGAATCACTGGAGATGACAGAGCAGAACCGAAAGATGCTTTTTGTGCCGAGGGGGATAGCCCACGGATTCTGCACTTTAACCGAAATAAGCGAAGTCATGTACAAGGTGGACAACTATTACAACAAGGACCACGAATCGGGGATAATATGGAAGGACGAGGATTTAAAGATAAACTGGCCGACGGATAATCCTATCGTTTCGGTTAAGGACAGCAAACTTCCGACTCTCAAAGAATTTATAAGCAAGCAAACAATAATAGAAGAAGAGGTATGAACGTAAGGTTATTTGCGCCGCATTTAGGAGATGATGAATTAAAAGAAATTCAAGACTCATTCAAGAAATCATGGGTTGGGCTCGGCGAGAAGGTAGCAATTTTTGAAAGGGACTTCCGTATTTATTTAAATTGCAAATCAAGCATAGCAGTCAATTCCGCCACAGCCGCATTGCATCTATCTTTATCAGTTTTCCGTTTCCCGCGGGGCAAGAAGGCGCTCGTACCCGACATAACATTCGCGTCAACCGCATTCGCTCCGATATACAACGGGTTAGAGCCAGTTTTCGTGGACGTAAACAGAGACGATGTATCAATCTCGGTTGAGGACCTTGAAAAGAAATGGGACAAGGATTGCGCAGCGGTGCTCCCGGTACATTACGGCGGCCAGCCAGCGCACATGGATGAAATTACCGAGTTCGCGAAGATAAAGAATCTGAAAGTAATAGAGGACTGTGCTCATACAATAGGAGCGGAATACAAGGGCAAGAAACTCGGATTATGGGGAGACATAGGTTGTTTCAGTTTTGAGGAGAAGAAGGCGATGACGACAGGAGACGGCGGAATGATATGCAGCAACGACGAATCTTTAATCAGCAGCCTGAAATCAAAGCGGTGGCTTGGCATAGACAGGGATACGTGGAAAAGGATGAACAACAATACCGAAGATGATTCGAAGCACTGGTATTATGACATCAACGACCTTGGTTTTAAGTACAACATGAACGACCTTTCAGCGTCAATTGGAATTGTTCAGTTACGGAAATTAGACGAGATGAACAGAATAAGGAGCAGCATAATTTCAAAATACTTAAACGGAATGAAGTTATTGAATCATATCAAACCGATTCTCCCGTTCGAGCCTTATAAATATTCATACTGGCTGTTCGGAGCAAGGTGCGATAAGAGGGACGACCTCATACGATTCATGAAAAAGAACGGAATAGCGACGGGAGTTCATTACGTACCGTTGAACATGGTCAATTATTTCAAGCAATGGAATTCGAAGTGCGAGACAGCAGAGGAGATCTGGAAGTCATTCGTCACGCTTCCGCTTCACGTGCAAATGACTGATGATGAAATCTCATATGTACTGGAGAAATTATACGAATTTGAGAGAACTCATTTTTAAAGATGAATAATCCGAAGGTTTCAGTATTAATACTAAGTTACAACGGCAAACATCTTCTTGACGAATCGATTACATCGTATCAGAGCAATAAATACGATAATTTCGACATAAACGTTATTGACAACGGTTCGAGAGACGGGACGGAAGAATACGTTGCTCAGAAATATCCAACAGTAAACGTAATCAGGCTGGAAAAGAACAGGGGATATTCCGGCGGTTTCAATGCAGGGCTTGAATACGCATTTGTCAAGAATAAATCGGATTACGTTTTGATAACGAACAACGACGTAAAAGCAGATGAGAACGTAATACGCGAACTTGTACACACGGCAACGAAGGATACCAGAAACGGATTCACGACAGGGAAAGTCTTATTTTACGATAACAGGGA
The DNA here is from genome assembly GCA_035561235.1 of Ignavibacteria bacterium. GTDB lineage: Bacteria > Bacteroidota > Ignavibacteria > Tepidaquicellales > Tepidaquicellaceae > CAIKZJ01. Next base: position 2,290 of record DATMXZ010000018.1, on the reverse strand, counting down.
TGTCATACAGACGGTTGGAATGTCATACGACCCGATCAGGATAAACGGCGGACACATAGGTTACGGAGAAAAGGACACGGGGCAATACGATGAGGAAACCGAGCGATATCTTTCGGACGATGTTTTCATGCTCATAAGCAGGAAATTATACGAGGACGCGGGCGGGTACGATGAAGAATTTGTACTTCAGGCAGAGCAGTTCGAATGGCAATGGAGAGCGAAGCAGAAGGGATACAAAATAATATACACGCCGAAAGCGAAGATATGGCACAAAGACAGCATGACGATAGGAAAGAGATCGGCGATGAAACTATACTATGATTCAAGGAATCCGATGATAGTGCTGATGAAGTATCTTGACGCCCGTTCTTTCAGGAAATATTTCTGGCTTCATTTAAGAAAAGACATAATATATGCATCACTAATCTATTTCAAGAATTCAGAACTTGAAATATTCAAGAAGATATGGGCGGGTTTTTTTTCGTCATTGAGATGGGGAATTGATAACAAGAAACTTTCACTTAAACATTTCATATAGAATGGGAATCGGTTTCAGGAAGTTGCTAAGAAAGATATCAGTGGAGAAGCGTTGTTTCAGTTTCGGCGCGAGGAAATTTTTATTCGGGTTCGAGGATGCTAATATAACAATCAAGGATCTGGATAAGATTTCGCTCGAAAAAATACTGCGAAGAAACGGAGCGGTCATAGGCAAGAATTGCGATATCGAATCGGGGTTGACATTTCACAACTGCAGTGATTACAGAAAATTAAAAGTCGGAGACAACAGCCACATAGGCAAGAATTGTTTTTTCGATTTGGCGGAAAGTGTAACAATTGGGAATAACGCCGTAATATCAATGAACACGAGTTTCATCACTCACATAGACATGAAACGTTCGGAACTTGACAGGCTGTATCCCGCAAGAACGGATGCAGTAACAGTCGGTGATGATTGTTATATAGGGGCGAACAGCATCATACTTCCCGGTGTGAAACTTGGAAGCAAGTGTTTTGCGGCGGCATCGAGCACGATAACGGAATCGTTCGAGGGCTGTTCATTTGTTGCCGGGTCACCCGCGGTGAAAAAGAAAAAATTAGAGTTTTAAAAATAATTGTTAGCACAGAAATTAGTTCTTAGTTACGTAACAAAGATTGCAGCGCAACTTTTGCAGATGATAGCGCTCTTCATCGTTGCGAGGATTGTGGGGCCGGGAGTTCTCGGGACGCTCGCCTTCGGTCTTGCATTCGTATCCATGTTTCTTTTTGTTGCCGATTTAGGACTTCCTGTGGCGCACGTCAAACTTATATCCGAGGGGCAGGATGAATCAGCCTGCATCGGCACATTCGCGATTCTTAAAACAGGTGTTATTATTCTTTTTGCGCTGGTTGTATTTTCCTACTACCTAATACAGAAATACGTACTCGGCATTCCTTTTGAGAGCAGAGAGCAGGAACTTGTTATATTCATTTATCTAGTTATAACCACAATAAGCCAGTTCTTTCAAATTCCAAGCACAACGTTTGCGGCAAAGACAGAACAGGCAAAGCAGGATGTTCCGAATTTCATTCAGATATTTTTATATCAAACGCTTAGAGTCACGGCGGCGTTAGTCGGTTTAAAAGCCATAGGAATCGCATTCTCGAACCTATTAGCCGTGTTGCTGGTAGTGCCGGTATACATATATCTGTTCAAGGATTACAAGATAGGCAAGTTCAACAGGGAACTTGCGAAAAAATATTTTGCGATTTCGGTGCCTGTATTGATAATAATTATAGTTCAGGCAGGGATATTTTCGACGGACAGAGTATTGCTGCAATATTTAACGAATTCGGTTGAAGTCGGATATTACTCAGCCGGGTTTTCAATCAGTCAGTTCATCAAATTAATCGAATCATCGGCAGGTCTGCTTTTCTTCCCATTATTTTCGAACTTACTTGCAAAGGGAGAATACGAAAAACTTAACAGCGATATTAATAAGTATGAAAGGTTCAACGTAGTGTTCATACTTCCGATAGTCGCGGCTGTATCGATAAGTTCTGATGTTGTTGTCAGGATTGCACTGGGAAAGGAATTCGCGGGTACGGTACCCATACTCGGCTTATTGAGCATTTCAATGTACATAACACTTGTAAACCTGCCATACATAAATTTGATATCCGGAAGCGGATTATTCAAACTGTCCGCAATAAATTATGTATGTTGTCTGCCGGTTTATATCATAACAACATATTTTCTTGTATCTCCGTCGTATTTTGGTTTAAAGGGTGTAGGCATTGCAATGTCGTTAAT
>DATMXZ010000017.1:0-6142 GCA_035561235.1 Ignavibacteria bacterium | reverse complement strand
GAAACGTTCGCTTCTTACAAAAAACCTGTATAACGGTTCTTCACTGCACAAAAGATTTTAACGTCGTGATTCGGTTTGATGATATAGTTTAAATTCGTGATGCCCTCAGAAGAGATTGTTTACTCAATCACGACGCTGTATCCGAACGCTTCCTCGAAAAGTCCCTTCCGCATATCGGCTCCCCAAATTTCAAGTGTCGGGTCCGCGCCCGCTCTTGCTTTTGTCTTAATCCTGTAAACGCTGTCGGTCAGGGATATTTCTATCTTTTCGATTACTGAATTGTGCCCCCTGTCAAGCCCGTCCGCGATGCGGAGAATTCCCGCCAGCATCCTTATCTTACGCTTGTTCAAAGCAGGCAGTTTGTAATAGTCCGCGTGTTTCTGCTTGGGATGCGATTTCCTGTGATAACGCGAAATATTCGCTATCATTTCAATCTCTTCGTTGTTGTATCCGAGAAGTTCCGAATTCTTTATCAGGTAGTAAGAATGCCTGTGATGCTGAGACTGCGATATGCTGTGACCGATGTCGTGAAGTATGCAGGACGCTTCAAGAAATTCCCTGTCCTTATCGTCAAGTTCGAAACTGTCCTTCAAACTGTTAAAAATATTCTCCGCGAACTGAAGCACCTTCTTAACGTGCTCCTCATCATACCTGCATTGCTTCGCGAGATTGACGATGCTTCTGTACCTCACGTTCCTCAGGTCTGCGGCTTCGAGAGCGTTGTGCTCCTTGTCAATCGTGTCGAGAATTATTCCCTCGCGAAGCGCGTAACTCGCCAGTGTAATAGTTTTAATATCAAGTTCTCTGAATAACTGCTCGAGTACTATCGCGCCTGCCGTGATTATGTCCGCCCGCTCTGAATCCAGACCTTCGATTTTTTTCAACTGTGAAACCGAATCGCATTTCAGAATTTTTCCGACGGCTTTTTCAAGTTCTTCGGAATTGTATTTGAAATTATTGAAATTAAAATCTGCCGTGTCCGCTGAAATCTGTTCAGCGAGTATTATCGAGCCGATGTTCGTTATCGTTCCCGACGTTCCGATTACGCAGTCGTATTTTTCCTCCTTTATCTGCCTGATTACGGGATTCATTATGAGCCTTGAGTAGCGCCTCGCCTCCTCTATACTCCCGCTGTCAAACCTGCCTACGCTGAAGAACTTTTCCGTCAGCCTGACAGCGCCGAGTTTGAAACTGTTCGAGTACTGCGTCTGCCCCTTCTCGCCGATAAGTATTTCAGTGCTTCCGCCTCCGATGTCAATTAGCATTATCCGCCTGTCAAAAACGTCCAACGACTGAAGAACGCCGAGATATATAAGACGCGCTTCTTCGAATCCCGACACGACCTCTATCTGAATTCCCGTCTTCTCGAGTACCATGTATATGAATTCGTCCCTGTTAAGCGCCTCTCTCACGGCGCTCGTAGCGACCGCACGTATCCGCGCGTTAAGTGAATCGCAGATTATCTTGAACCGCTTTAATACCGCGACAGCGCGCTCCATGGCGTCGGGCGACAGGTATTTCATGTCCGTCGAACTCTTTCCGAGACGCACGACTTCCTTTTCCTTGCCCAGAATCTTCACGATGCCCCTGTCGCTTACCTTCGCGATTACAAGATGAAAGGAATTTGTCCCAATGTCTATAGCGGCGAGATTTTTTATGTGGTTCATTTCCGTTTCAATGCGATTAGTTTCTCCGATTCCTCGAACACTTTTTCAACCGTTATTTTATCTATGTCTTCCGATGGCGATTGTATGCTCCTCCCGAATTCGTTCTGCGGTCCCCATTCGTATGCTTTCGTCGGTCCGAAAAGTCCGATTACTTTCGAGTTGACGAATGCCGCGACGTGCATCAGCCCGGTATCGTTCGTAACGTACAAATCCGCTTCCGCAAGCACAGCCGCGATGTTTTTCAGGTGCGGTTTTTCGATTATTACCGGTTTGATTTTTTTCTTTTCAAGTTTTGGAAGCAGATAATCCGTTACTTCCCTGTCCATATATCCCGACGTCAGCAATATGTAACATTTGAATTTTGAGCGGAGTGTTTCGATGAGTTTAACGAACCTGTCAGCGCTCCACCTGTTCTTCGCCTTTCCCGCTCCCGCGTGAAAAGCGAATACCTTTCTTTCCTTGTCGGGAAAGTTTTCACTGAAAAAGTCTATCGCGAATTTAATCTCCGCGGTATTTAGTTTGATTCTGACTTTCTTCCTTTCCGCCTCTGTATAATCCGCTCCGAGAAGCCTCCCGTAATCAAGATTTCTTTCCGTTTGGTGTATTCCCTTCCCGCTCCAGTTAAAGTCAACCGAATCCGTCAGAAGACCCGCTGACTTGTTTTTTCTTCCGTTTATGCTCGCGGCGCCGATTCTTATCCTCGCGCCCGAAAGGAAATTTATGTAATGCGATGTCGTTGATGCGGATACTGTCGAAGGAACTATTCCTATCTCGTACTTTCTTTTCCTTACAGTCCTTATAAGATTGAAAAAACTCGAAGGTTTGCTCTTGTCGAACTTTATCAGATTGTCCACGTATTCGCTGCCGCCCTCGAACATCCTGCAGTTGAATGGCGATGCGACGAGAGTAATCGATGCGTTTCGGAATTTGCTCTTGAGCGCGGCGAAAAGCGGCGTGCTGCAAAGCATGTCCCCTAACTGGTTGTGCTGACGCACCACCAGTATGTTCTTCACGCTTAATGCATCAAAGGTCTTCGTACTTTGCATCGACAGCCTTATCCTTATCGATTTGTGATTTTTTCTCCCGCGGAGGGGCGCTCTTCACGCCGGAGTCGTTTGACTTCAGCCTGTAAAAAACCCCCATAAGGAATTTCAGAATATAAAAAAGAAGAATAAAAAGTATCAGGTATGTTAATATCTTGCCCATCGTTATTTGTCGTTGGCTATTTTTCTCGCCGAAGGGTCGAAATATTCCATGTTGCCGTGCTCGGGTTTCATTATCTCGCTCAATAATTCGTCGAAATCCTTCGGGTTGTTTACGAAGTCAATCTCCGCCGCGTTCACTATAAGCACTCTCGAAGCCTTGTACCTGAAAAAGAAATAATTATATCCTTCGTTCAGGTCCTTAATGTATGTTTCTGACATCGGCTTCTCCGCAAGCCTGCCGCGCTTATTGATGTTCGACATCAGCCTGTCAACCGTCGACTGCAAATATATGACCAGATCGGGAACGACAATGTTTCTCTCGATGAACGATACCATTTTTTCATAAAGTTCAAGTTCGTCATCCGCAAGATTAAGATATGCAAAAATCTTGTCCTTTTCAAAAATGTAATCAGATATTATGTAATTATGGAAAAGGTCTTCCTGCCTCAACTGAAGCAATTGCTTGTACCTTGTAAGCAGAAAATATATCTGCGTGTGAAACGCGTACCTCGATGGATTCTTGTAGAATTTCTCGAGGAACGGATTGTCCTCGAAATTTTCGAGAATTAGTTTCGCGTTAAGTTTCTCGGCCAGTTTTTTTGCGAGCGACGTCTTCCCCGCTCCGATGACTCCTTCAATTGCTATGTATTTAATCGTGTCTCCGGGCACTATTTTTTGCTTTTGAATATTTTAACTTTTGATTTATCCCTCGTAAGCGTGAGAAGTTTTTTCATTGGCTTTAACAATACAGGATGGACGAAATCAGGCGCGATTTCATTCATCGGTACGAGCACGAAACGCCTGTTCTGCACTTCCTTGTGTGGAACCGTCAAAACGCCCGACTGATAAACAAGGTCTCCGAAAAAAAGTATGTCTATGTCAATTTCCCTCTCGAGCCATTTTCCGCGCTTCGTCCTTCCGACCGATTTCTCGGTCGCTTTCAGGAAATCAAGCAGTTCCGAAGGCATCAGTCCCGTTTCGATTTCAATTACGCTGTTCAGGAATTTCTCCTGGTCGGTAATTCCCCACGGCTCAGTCTCGTACATCGACGAACTTCGTATGAGTTTGATGTTCTTATGCTCTGAAATTTTCTCCGCGGTCTTCTTCAGGAATCCCGCCCTGTTGCCTACATTTGACCCTAACCCTAAATAAACGTTTTCTTTCATCGTCTTTCCAATTCGTTTATGATTTCAACCGAATCTATTATCCCCAGCGGAGCGTTCGGTTTTCTTACTTTCACGGTCACCTTGTTCACTAACGGAAAATGCTCTATTATCGCCTCGCATACCTTGATGTTCGCCGTTTCGATAAGATTGAATTTCTCGCGGCTGAAAATATCCTTCAGCAGATTGTAAACCGCGAGGTAATTCACAGTCTTGCTGAGTTTGTCGCTGTGATTCAACTCCTTCAGGTCGCAAAGCATCTCGATGTCAACCTCAAACTGATTGCCGAATACTTTCTCGTGCTCAAGGTCGCCGTGATACGCGAAGAATTTCGCGTTGTTTATTTTTATTATAGTTTGTTCCAATTATTTTTTCTTCCTGACCGCTTTCTTCACCGCTTTCTTGATGGCTTTCTTTACTCTCTTCGTATCCTTTTTAACCGTCTTCTTTGCCGCTTTTACAGATTTCTTCACGGTCTTCGATTTCTGACGCGCTTTGACTTTTTCAAGCGCGAGTTTTACGGTTTTTCCTATGTCTGCGGGAGACTCGACTACGTATATGCCGCACTCTTTCATAACAGACATCTTCTCTGCCGCGGTCCCCTTTCCGCCCGCGATAATCGCGCCGGCGTGTCCCATCCTTCTTCCCGGGGGAGCCGTTCTTCCCGCTATGAAACCTATTACGGGTTTCTTAAAATGCTTCTTAATGTAATACGCGGCTTCCTCTTCGGCGCTGCCGCCGATTTCACCAATCATAACCACCGCTTCAGTGTTCTTGTCTTCATTGAACAACTTCATAGCATCCAGAAATCTCGTACCGATGACGGGGTCCCCGCCTATGCCGATGCAGGTCGATTGACCGATACCAAGTTTCGTTAACTGGTCAACCGCCTCGTATGTAAGCGTTCCGCTTCTTGAAATCACGCCGACCTTTCCTTTTTTATGTATGAAACCCGGCATTATTCCTATCTTGCATTCGCCCGGCGTAATTATGCCCGGACAGTTCGGTCCGATGAAGCGCGCCGTTCTGCCTTTTTTGTTTACGCTTTGTACGTAATCGTAAACCTTTATCATGTCCCTCGCGGGTATTCCTTCCGTAATGCATACTACGAGGTCTATTCCGGCGTCAACGGCTTCGATGATCGCGTCAGCCGCGAATCCCGCGGGCACGAACACTACCGACACGTTCGCTTTCGTTGCCGCGACGGCTTCCTTCGCTGTGTTGAAAATCGGTATCTTTTCCGCGAACAATGTTCCTCCCTTGCCCGGAGTCACGCCTCCAACAACGTTCGTTCCGTATTCTATCATCTGCGTCGTGTGAAACGTTCCTTCCGAACCCGTTATTCCCTGCACTATGACTCTCGATTTGCTATTTACTAAGATGCTCATATGTTGTTATGTTTTTACTGTTTATTTTACTACGTTGCTTTTGATTTTCCATTTTCCATTCTTGTCGGCGACAAGATTATACGTGATAGTGCTCTCCTTTTCGACTTCCTTGCCGTCGCTTCCTACAGTCGTCTGCTTGACCTTGACCTTAACCGTCGCGTTTTCGCCTTTCTTTGACAATACCGTCGGAGGTCCCGTGACTATGAACTTCTTTACGTTCTTGTAATTTTTCTTAAAACTGTCGGCCGACCTGCCGTCCCATACCTCGCTCGCTTTCTTCATGTTCGCTTCGAAAGTCTTTGTATCGCTTACCCCGCGCTGTATGAACTCGAGATAATCCCCCACCGCAGTCTGGGGATTGTCCAGCCGCTTGTTAAGTTCCTTTTCCTTCTGAGTGAATTTTTCCTTGTTCTTGTCTTTCGTCTTGACGGTATCCTTAACCGTCTTCGACGTATCCTTTACGCCCGTATCATTACCCTGTGATATGAGCGTCGAATCTATTTTCTTTAACCTTTCCTCCCATTGCTTCAACTGCTCTTCCTTAATGTTCAGAAAGTCTTCCTTGTCTTTCAACTCCTTTTCCTTGTCGGAATACTGCTCCTTCTGTTGTGTAACGTTCTGCTGCTCGTCCTTTTTGTCGCAAGATGTGATGGTAAAGATAAATGATATAAGAATTACTCCGGCCGTTAAGTATTTTATCCGTTTCATATTTATAATTT
>DATMXZ010000016.1:0-2214 GCA_035561235.1 Ignavibacteria bacterium | reverse complement strand
TTCCCGGGGTACGGAATCGCAGTAGGGTGTTCAGGATTGCCGGTTAAGATTTAAAACTTTAAGACAAAAAATATTATGTAATGATTTAATGCGCTATTTCCGTTCTGTGGATTTACGGATGAAATCCACCGTTTCTGCGAGATTCTCCGAAACACATTCGAGCGGAATCTTTTCCTGTTTGCAGGTTTCGAGTGTCTTATCCCCGTAACCCGTTAAAACGAGTATCTTTTTCACGCCGGCGTTCTGAGCGCATTGCATATCAACGAGTGAATCGCCTATAAAGAAGGACTCGTTTAAATCTATGTTGTATTTTTTTACCGCGGCGTCAATCATTCCCGTTCCGGGTTTGCGCGTATCGTGCGGGATGCTGTATTTTTCGACTATGCCGTTCTCATAAAAAGGCGAGTAGAAAATATCGTCGATAAGATTTCTGCCGCCGGAATTAAGGATTCGCAGGAATTCATCGTGAATTGATTTGAGTTCGTTTTCCGTAAGTAATCCGCGTGCGACACCCGACTGGTTAGTTATTATGATGTTGAGAAATCCGAGTTCTTTGAACGCGGCAAGAGCGCCGGCGGCACCGGGAAGTATTTCGATATCCTCTTTTCTTGAAAGGTATCCGACGTCGCTGTTTAAAGTGCCGTCCCTGTCAAGAAAAATCGCCTTCGCCATTTTGAACGTGAATCTATTTGGACGAAATTAAAGACTTGTACATAGCCATGTACTTGACTGCCGATACTTTCCAGGAAAAATCAAGCGCCATTCCGTTCCGAATGAGTTGGTTCCATTTCTGCCTGTTCTTCTTATAGAGCGATATTGCCGTTTGAACGCTTGAAAGAAAATCTTTCGGGTCGAACTTATTGAAAAGGAATCCGTTTCCGTCGGATTTTTTGTAGTCCGTAATCGTATCAGAAAGCCCGCCCGTGTTGCGCGATATCGGGACGGTGCCGTAAGTCAAACTGTACAGATGCGTCAGACCGCAAGGCTCGTACTTTGACGGTGTGAGTATCATATCGCAGCCCGCCTGTATGTGGTGTGCGAGGTCTTCGTTGAATTCAATAACGACCGCGAGTTTACCGCTGTATTTCTTCTTCGCCTGAAGAAGAAATTTCTGGTATTCCTCTTCTCCCGTACCGAGGATTATGTACTGCGCGTCCTCTTTCATCAGGTCGGGAAGAATTTTCTTTATAAGTTCGAAACCTTTGGATTCGACTAATCTGGAAATAACACCTATGAGCGGCACGCCTTCCTTCATTTCGAAGTTAAACTTCTTCAGCAGTTCGCGCTTGTTTTCCCATTTAAGCGGAATTTCCTGAGAAGTGTATCTGTAAGTTATGATTTTATCTGTATTGGGATTCCAAACATTCCTGTCAATTCCGTTAACGATTCCCGTCAGGTCTTTCTTTCTCTTGTTGAGTACGTCTTCCATTCCGAAGGAATATTCCTTGCGCGTCCTGATTTCTTCCGCGTAACGTTCGGAGACTGTTGTTATCTTATCGGCATAGTGAAGTCCCGCGCGGAGGTAATTGAACCTGCCTTTCGCGAAACCTATTTCGCTCAGAACTTTTTCGGGCATTCCCGTTTTCGCGAATGTCGAAACGGGGAAATCACCCTGATAGCCGAGGTTGTGAACAGTAAGCACTGTTTTAATACCCTTCGTGTGTGCGTTGTCTTTATAGACTGTCTTGAGAAGCGCGGGAATCAGCGCCGTCTGCCAGTCGTTGCAGTGGATGACGTCGGGTTTCCATTGCAGTACTTCGAGAATTTCTATTACTGTCTTGCAGAAGAAAAGGAATCTGTCGTCGTTATTCTCAAAATCTTTCTTTGTCCTGCTGTTTTCATAAATTCCCTTGTTCTTGAAAAAGTCGTTGTTCTCAAGAAGATACATCTGCGCTTTTGTATTCTTGCCGTGAATGAAAGAGGATTTGATACTGAACTTGTAGTTTTTGCCGAGCAGGTTAACGTTCAGGTCCTTCAAACGCTTGATTTCGTGAATCTGAAGGCGTCTTTCATCGAGCGGTCCGTATTTCGGCGAAATTATTCTGACTTCATTGCCGAGCGAATTCAGCGCCTGCGGCAGAGAGTTTGAGATATCGGCAAGTCCGCCGGTTTTGGAGTAAGGAAAAACCTCACTGGTGACGAAAAGAACATTGTATCCTTTAGCCATCTAATAAATTAATTTTCCGGAAATTAACGTAAACGTAAAATATTTAC
>DATMXZ010000015.1:0-5078 GCA_035561235.1 Ignavibacteria bacterium | reverse complement strand
CATTATACTTTGATTCGCCGCGAGTGTGTTTTTTTAATTTTATCTTTCTTATATTCAATAAACAATTCCGAAAAAATAAAAAAGGAGAACAAAATGCTAGGTTTCGGTAAGAAAAAGGACGAGGACCCGAAAGACGCTCTCAACAAAGCCGACAAGGCTCTCAACAAGGGTGTTTCTGGGTTCATGGCAAAGACTTTCATGGGAAAGGATTTTGTCAACAAGGCTAACGAAGGTCTCGATATGGCCAAGCAATACACCGATTACGACGGAAGAAAAGCCCAGTTGATGGCTACAGGGCTCGGAGGCACGGCAGAAGTGCTCTCAATCGCCGATACGGGGGCTATGATTAATTATAACCCCGTCGTAAAACTAAAACTGAAAGTTCAGCCGCAGTACGGTCCTGAATTCGAGACTGAAATCGAAACCGCTGTATCAAAAATTGCAGTCCCGAGAGCGGGGGATAAAATTAACATAAAGTATAATCCCGCGAATACTTCGGAACTGATTATTGTATAAATCTGAGTCGATTGTAAATAATCCCGTTTAATCAAAAACGGGATTTTTTTTATCCGAAAACAGACAATCATTTCTTCTTTCCGGTCAGCGACTTGTCAAGTTTTGCTTTCGAGTCGGTTCCTTTGCTGAAAAAGCCCGTGAATGTTTTCCCGTCGGCGGATACGGTTATGTCAAATAATCCTGCGTCGTTCGGAGAACTGTACGTGGGGAATCGCGCCCAAGTTCCCGTTATTTTTGTGCCGTCTGACGACAGCGTCCCTTTCATTCCGCCGAGATTCTTGCTGCACGTTCCGATTACAGAACTGCCTGAAATCACGAACGTAACAGTCCCGAACTCTCCCGTTTCCCACGAGCCCGAAAACAGGTTCGATTTCTTCTCTTTCGTTTTCTCCTTCTCTTTCGTTTTCTCTTTTTCCTTGCTCACCTGATTTCCGCCCTTGCCGTACTCCTTGCATTTCGTTGCGCTGTTGTATTTGTATACAAGTTTGTCGGGAAGCAGATAAACGCTGACGTTCCCGTGTTTTACCGATATTGTCTTCAAATTATCATCGTGAGTGAAAGTGTTTTCGCTGATAGGTATCGGACTGCCTTTTGTATCGGTTAATTGCTGGTCCCCGTCTCCGTGAAGCACTACAAGTTTGCTCGTGCCGCGTGTCATCGTTGATGCGATTTTAGAAATTACGGCATCTTCCATTTGCTGCAGCGGTCCGGGACCAAATGCCAGACTAGCGTACTTCTCCGTTGTCGCGAGTTCGGTATAAACGTATATTAAATCTCCCTTCAGGTCGGGAAGTTCCTTACCGTAATCAAAAAGTTTGCCCTTGAGTTCTCCGAGAATTATACCTACAACCCCGGCAAAATCGCCTTTGTTTATCGCGAATATCGCGTCCGCCACGGAAATGTATGTTCCGAATCCGGCGAGGTCAAGCGCCGTTCTCACAAAAACCGCCTGGTCCGTATTAGGTCCGAATGGATTTTCGGAAATGAAAATGCTCATCGCGTCCGCCGGCAGTCCCGTCTTTATGCTTATTATTGACGGACTTGAATTGTTACCCGGGACAACACTGCCTTCGTTATCTACAAGAGACAGTTTTACTTCGTAATTCGTCTGCCCGGATGTGATTGGCTTAATTCTCGGATATCCGCTGTAATTCAAGAGAGACGACTCCTTCACGTAAAGGATATTGTAAATCTTTTTGTCGGGGAATGATATCACATTGACCTCATCGCTGAATTTCGGCGGCTCCTGTTTCGTTAACTGCAGCCTTTCAAGCAGGTAATCAGGCAGTGTGCCCGTCGGCTCCATTTCAAGTTTAAGGCTGAGCCTGCTGTTTCCCGTATTTCCTCCGAGCCCCCAGTATGAAAGCGCGTTCTGAATATCAAGGTCACTGTATCTTTCGTCCTTTACCTGTATGAAGATCGGGACTTCCTCGCCCGCGTTTATGATGCCTTTGCCTTCGTATTTGTTCTCTACTTTCTCGGCAGCGATTTTGAATCCGAGATAAATGTACGCTTTCATTACGCTGCTCATGTCTTCGGATTTTATCTCTATGGTTTCTATCGCGTCGCTTTCAGGTGTGCCGGATGAATAAACGTATTGTACCTCCGCTTCTCCGCTTCCATCCGATGTTACCGCTAAGCTAGTGCCTGTTTGACCGTCTGCGGTTTTGAGCACACCGTATGTTTCGGTTCCGGATATTGTAAAAGTTACTTTTGTGTTAGCCTTACTCTTTCCGTTCGCGTCCCTTATCTTAGCCTTAATCAACGCAGGATATCGGCCGTCGAGAGGCACGATGCCGTAGTTCGATACGACCCCTTTCACGTTCGGCTCGACTGTTACCTCGCCATTGCTTAAATTGAAATTGATGTACGCGATGTCCTCAACATTGTATTCGTCGCATCTCGCTTTGATGGATGCTGAGAGAATGTTTTTTCCGGCTATTGTGCCCGGCGAAGGAGATATATACTTTATCTTGATTTTTCCGTTTGCATCCGTGAAACCCTCGACGGGCGATATTGTACCCGGTGAAATGCCGTTTTGCTGCTCAACATAAAAATATACTTTTTTATTCTCAAGCGGTCTGCTGGAATTTGGCTCTCCGGGTGTGTAGTCGTATAATACGGCCTCTATTTCGCATGAAGATTGTCCGTCTGGATTCAGTTCTTTTGTGCTCTGACTCGTCTTTATTGCATACTCCCGCTCAGTGCTCGTATATGAACCCTTCGACACTCTTTTTAATGGCTCTAAATTGTAATTCTCGTAACGCGGCCATAATATGCCGTTGGTGAAATCAAAAACGCTGTATACGTCATGCTCCTCTCCGCAAAGCGAACCTACTCTAAGGCACGGCGGCCGTTCATTTATTTTCTCGTGGTCGATTATATAAAAAAGTTTTTCAATCTCTTTTCCCGTCGATTTATCTTTTACCTTTACCTTTTTCTGACTCACTGTATATTTTACAAACAAATATCCGATGTCTACGTTGCACCCGCCCTGAAAATCGGAAATATTCTTTGTCTTAGCAATATTCCCGAATTCGTCGTACCTGTTTGTCTCAATATGAACTTTGATTTCATGCGGATTATTATTTACTAACTGTATGTCAACTACGGCGCCCGTGCCGTCCTCCCATCTTCCGAGCATTTGATTTAACCTGATAATCGTGCTGTCGGTCTTTTGTCCGAAACAGATTTCGTGTGAAAATAGAAATAGAAAAATTATCAGTGGGATTGAATAACCGAGGAGTAATTTCCTATCCATACGCCTTAATTTAAATTTATTCAAAATTAAGTTATAATATGTAACAGCAATAAACAGATGTTCGATTACGAATATTCTTGTTTTGTGTCCCCGTACTCGCGTTGGCGGCAGATCTCTTGCTAATGAGGTGATATTATCCGGAGATTACATTCCAAATCCCCGAAGGGAAATTCACCCCGCCTAAAATTAATCAGTTTTTAAATCATCTTCAAACAGTATTTTTCCGGTGCTGAAATCAAACCCGATGAATCCCGTCTTGTCGTAATAAAACAATACAAGATTACCCGAACGCGTCAGATGGACGTTGTTCTTAATAAAGAACATCGACGATAGGGAGTTCTCGTCCGACGCGCGCAGTTTACTGTTCAGTTCGCTTTCTGTTGAAACCGTCCATAATATGTTCCCGGCTTTATCTATGCAGGATATAATCCTCTCCGCGTTGTTGCCCGCCTTGTCCTGATGGAAGATAAAACAGGCATCGTCGTCCTGATACAGCATTACACCCTCAAGAAAAACTTTTCCCTTTGCTATTACTTTCGATTCCGCGTTCAGCATGAATTTCAGAGTAGAAGACGATGTGAAATAATATTCCTCGACGTTCCTGCCCCATAAACTCGATTCGGGTCCGGTCACGAGAAACAATCTCTTTCTCGCGCTCTCGTTCGCGTTCTCAACCCCAAGCGCGAAAACAGTTATCGGGTTCTTCTTGTCCTTGAAGGTGTTCCTGAATTCCGTGTCCCCGGGAAATAGTGCGTCGTTCGTTATGTCGTAAAGAACTTTCCTCCCGTCGGTTGTCTCGATGTTCATTCTCGGCGGAGTCGGATAAAAATAAATCTTGCTTATGCCGTCGTTTAACTCCGCGAATCTCGCCGAAAATCCCTGCGTGTCCATCGTTTCCTCTCCCGTTTCGGGATTGTAAGTGAATACTCCCGGTTTGTTCGGTCCCGACTCGTTGTTGATTTTCCAGATTTCACCTCTCGCGTATATTAGATTTGTAGGCGGCGGGTATGCGTTCGTTTTAATTCCGTAATATTTTATAATCTCTTTTTCGTACGGCTCGTATATGTAGGTGTTGTATGTGTAATTCGTGCCCTTCAACTCATAAGTAATTATATAAAGCCTCTGCTTGCCATCCTTGCCGGGCAGTATCAACGCGTTCGTTATAGTGCCGTCGAGAGAATTTTTCGATTTCACTTTCTTTACTGGTCCTTCGCTTTCTTCCGTGGTGATTTCCTCAAACTTTTCCTTGACGCTGTCGAAGGAACCCTTGTTCAGAAAGAGAAATAACGCTATCCCTGCCGCGACGAATATTCCAACCGCAAGAAATACTACAATTCCGTATCCCGACTTTAATTGCGGTCCGCGCATTGGATTGTTGGGCTTGAGGTCCTGATTCGTCTGCCCCTGGCTGAACCTCTGCTGGTACATTTTCTGGAGATTAGAATAATCCTCTCCCATGAATTACTCCCTTTCGTTTGAATTGTTTTTAAATATAATTATTTCATTCAGTAATTGGTAATAATTAATTAGAGGCTTCCGAAATACACCATTTATCTTTATGTCTCCGTGAGTCTCCCCGCTCTATCGGGACTCTCGGTCTGTTTCTATTTTATGTCTCCGTGAGTCTCCCCGCTCTATCGGGACTCTCGGTCTGTTTCTATGTCTAAATTCAAAATTCTACCTTTAAAAGGGGAAACTCTCGTGTATGAATTATTTGTCAGAAGTCTCCAATTAGTTATTTAAATACCCATATTTAAAATTCCAAAATTTTAAATCCTATTCTCCATTTTCTATCTCCTAT
>DATMXZ010000014.1:0-7961 GCA_035561235.1 Ignavibacteria bacterium | reverse complement strand
GCGAAAGCGGTCCGGGCTTTTTTCAATAAACAAATAACAATTAGCAATTAACAATTTGAAATCACAATTAGAAATCAAGAATTGGAAATCAGGATTAGGGACGGCATTCAGCGATTAATAATTTGGATTTTTCAGCCGGATGTACGCGGCATACCGCAAAACAACGACGGAAAATTGCGGCATATAGAATGCCATTTTAAATTGATTATTCTTCTAATGTTGGTTAATTTTAGTAATATATAAAAAGAAAGGGGGTTAGTCTTCCACGGGCATCAAAGTTATAGAAGCAACGGAAGTATCCTGAACGGGAAAGTGCTGGTTTTGAATCAAAACTATGAACCTATAACGATTTGCAATGTCAAAAGAGCAATTGTCCTAACTTATCTTGGAAAGGCTGAAGTAGTTAGCAATCTTAACGGCAAGAAGATAAATACTATTTTCAGAAGTTTCGCATGTCCCAGCATTGTCAGATTATCTGTCTTCGTCAGGGTACCCTACAAGAAAATTATCCTTTCAAGAAAAAACATTCTGAGAAGAGACAACCACAAATGTCAGTATTGCGGTTCCACGGTGAATCTCACCGTTGACCATATTATGCCGAAGTCGAAGGGCGGAGAGGACACCTGGGAAAACCTCGTAACAGCCTGCATAAGGTGCAATAACAGGAAAGGGGACAGGACTCCTGAAGAAGCAAAGATGCATCTGAAGAATAATCCGAAAAAGCCGTCGCACATAACATTCATTAAGAATTTTGTCGGCGCGATAGACGACGGGTGGAAACCCTATCTTTACATGTGATTTCCCTTTAATTTACCAAATATATTAACGCATGGATATACAAAATAAGAAAGTTCTGATTCTCGGCGGCTGGGGTCTCGTAGGCTCTGCCATAGCAAGGAGAATAATGGAAGGAAAACCGAAACAGGTTATCCTAACGTCATTGCTGAAACGGGAAGCGGAAGATGCCTGCAAGGAGTTGAACAAGGAATTCAAGAAGAAAAACACGTTTGTCCCCGCGTGGGGAAATATTTTCGTCAGAAGCGAATTCAAGGATGCTGACAGGAATGTTTACATGAACGACACGAAAAAGCGCGCCGTGATTATAAACGACATCGTGAACGAACTCGATGACAAAATACTTAAGACATCTACACTGTTCGGCCTTATAGGAAAGCACAGGCCGGATATAATTATTGACTGCATAAACACGGCAACGGCGATAGCGTACCAGAATATATACAAGTCATATTACGATGTTCTTAAAGCGGCAAACGGAAAAGAAAGAAACTTCGACAAACTTAAGGAAGAGTCCGAAAAAATGATATGTTCGTCATACGTTCCGCAGTTAATCCGTCACGTGCAATTGCTTTACAATTCGATGCTGAAATTCGGCACTAAGTTTTACTTCAAAGTAGGCACGAGCGGTACCGGAGGAATGGGACTCAACATTCCGTTCACGCACAGCGAGGAAAAACCTTCAAGGGTGCTTCTCAGCAAGTCATCGGTCGCGGGCGCGCAGACGCTCCTCCTTTTCCTTATGGCAAGAACACCCGAGGGACCGAAGATAAAGGAAATAAAGCCCACGGCATCGATAGCGTGGAAGAAAATTGTTTACGGAGAAATCAAGAGAAAGAACAAACCCATCGCAATTTTCGACATCGATTTCAAGAAAGCCGAAGACCTCAAGAGCGAATTCACGGCTCGTGAGGAAAAGGAATTCAGGAAAAAAGGCACGATGAAGACCGTTTACATAGACACGGGCGAAAACGGAATATTCTCGCGGGGCGAGTTTGAAGCCATCACGACCAACGGACAGATGGAATTCGTTACACCCGAGGAAATTGCTGAAAATATTTACAGGGAATTGACTGGCGGAAACACGGGCAACGACATTATAAGCGCGCTTGATTCTTCGGCTATGGAGCCGTCTTACAGAGCGGGCTTCCTGCAGCACAGGGCTGTCGAAAAAATCAAACAACTCGAAAAGAAGAATGGAACCCATTCCGTAGCGTTTGAAATGCTCGGACCTCCGAGACTGTCGAAACTCCTTTACGAGGCTCACCTGCTCAGGTTGATTTACGGCAACTTCAGGTCTTTCATAAAGGATAATCCGAAATCCTGCTGCAGGAAAGTTACGGAACTTATTAAGAGAAATTCTTCTTTAAGGAATGAGATAGTGTCAATCGGAATACCGATACTTCTCCCTGACGGGAAGAAAGTTCTGCGGGGACCCGATATGAAGATTCCCGCCCTTTCAGCAGGAGAAACCCTGAAACTTGACAGGAAGAAAATTGAAAAATGGACTCGCGACTGCTGGGTTGACCTGCGCGAAAGCAACTGGAAAGACTGGAAGAAGAGATTTGAAAATATTGTCAGGGATACGGAAAAGAACTTCGACGGTTCATTCAGTTCAAAAGTTACATTCGACCATAATTACTGGAGCAACTTCAACGAGATAAATATCGGCAAGATTGTCGGCTGGATATTTATTAACGAAGAACAGGGGCTCAGGATGAAAGGCTGATATTTACATTTTGGAAAAAAGAAATTCTGCATCCTCCGCGCAGGCGGGGGATGCAGTTTGAAGTTAAAAGGGCTTAAAAAAATAAAAATAACTAATTGAGGCATATTCTTAGCATACTGATTTTTCTTCCGATTGCGCTGGCTCTGCCCGCGATTTTCTTCGGAAGAAAGAATGAAAAACTGATAAAGGTCTATACGCTTATCGCGTCTCTTTTAACTTTCGGCTTGTCTGTTTATTTATATTTCATTTTCAGTCCCGATACGGGTGAATATCAGTTTGTCGAAAAGGCGATGTGGATAAAAATGATTAATGCGCAGTACTTCGTGGGTATTGACGGCATATCGCTTTTATTGATACTCCTCAGCACTCTTATATTTCCCGTCTCGATAATCGCGTCGTGGAATACAATAAAGACGCGCGTGAAAGAGTTTTACATACTCCTTCTCGTGCTTGAAGGCGCACTCATCGGAGTCTTCTGCGCTTTAGATCTTGTGCTGTTTTACGTGTTCTGGGAGTTCATACTCATTCCGATGTATTTCCTTATTGGCATCTGGGGAGGAGAAGAAAGAATATACGCTGCCGTTAAATTCTTTCTGTACACGATGTTCGGCAGCGTGCTGCTTTTGATAGGCATTATCTGGCTTGCGATGATTAATCAGACCTTCACGGGAACCATTACATTCGACATAACTCAGATTACCGTTAACTCTGTTTACATTCCTCCCGACAAGCAGTTGTTCCTTTTCATACTTTTTACTCTGGGATTTTTAATAAAAGTGCCCTTGTTCCCGTTCCACACGTGGCTGCCGGACGCACACGTACAGGCTCCGACCGCGGGCAGCGTGATTCTTGCCGCTCTTCTTTTGAAGATGGGGACTTACGGCATTTTAAGATTTTCGATGGGGCTCTTTCCCGTCGCGTTCATTAAGGCGACTCCGTACATAGCGGTGCTCGCCGTCATAGGAATAATTTACGGCGCGCTGCTTTCGATAGTGCAGAAAGATATGAAAAAACTCGTTGCCTATTCGTCCGTGAGCCATCTCGGTTTCATAGTGCTCGGCATGTTCGCGCTTACGCAGGAGGCTTTGCAGGGAGCGGTGATTCAAATGATAAATCACGGACTCTCGACGGGCGCGCTCTTTCTTATAGTCGGGATGCTCTATGAAAGAAGGCATACGAAAGAGATTTCCCTTTACGGCGGCGTTAGGAAAGTTATGCCCGTGTTCGCGGGTTTGTTCCTGCTCGTGAGTCTGTCATCCATCGGCCTTCCGGGGCTTAACGGATTCATAGGTGAGTTCCTCATACTTGCCGGTTCTTTCGGCTCGTTCAATCTCGGCACGTACTGGTATGCGATTTTATCTACAACTGCGGTAATATTGTCAGCCGTGTATCTTTTATGGCTCTATCAGCGGGTTATGCTGGGTCCGCTTGATAAGGAAGAGAACAAGACACTCAAAGACATCGACAGATACGAAATGGCTTCGCTGCTTCCGTTGATTGTTTTCATAATCTGGATAGGCGTATATCCGAACACTTTTTTGAGGATTACTGATAAAAGCGTCAAGAAGGTCCTGATGAATTTTGATAACGCGAAAGTGAAAATGATGAAGGAAATGGAATTCAAGAAAACAGAGGATCCGCTTAGGTGATTCAGGATAAACTAATCATCTTACCTTTCGTCGTTCTGCTGCTGTCACTGGCATTGTTTCCCGTTATATATCCGAAATGGTGGCACAGGAATTACCCGAAATTATCAATTTCTCTTGCAGTAATAGTTATCATATATTATCTGTTCTCGACTGACGGAATCCCGAAACTGACGCACGCTATCGAGGATTACATAAGTTTTATCGCTCTACTTTTCAGCCTGTTCGTGGTTTCCGGCGGCATATACATAAAAACGAGAGGCAAGTCGACTCCGTTCAGGAATGTGATTCTTCTGGCAATCGGTTCAGCAATATCGAACCTGTTCGGCACGACAGGCGCATCAATGCTTCTGATAAGGCCTTATCTCGAATCGAACAAATACAGGATACGACCTTTTCACGTGATATTTTTCATTTTCCTGATTGGAAATATCGGGGGCTCTCTTACCCCGATCGGCGACCCTCCGCTTCTCCTCGGATTCATAAAGGGCGTTCCTTTCTTCTGGGTTTTCGAACACCTCATAATCGTCTGGCTTTTCACGATAGCGGCGCTGATGCTGGTTTTCTGGGTTTTTGATTTTATAAATTACAAAAAAGTAAGTTCATCGCTGCAGCACGATATTGACGAAGAGGGAGAAAAGGTTAAAATACGCGGATATAAAAATTTATTCCTGCTTGTAATAATAATCGGAGCCGTTCTTCTAAGAGAGCCGAAATTCCTGAGGGAAATAATAATGCTCGCAACGGCTGTAGTGTCGTACAAGATAACCTCGAAAGAGATACACGAAAGGAATCATTTTAATTTTGAACCGATTAAAGAAGTGGCTTATCTGTTTTTCGGAATCTTCGTAACAATGATTCCCGCGTTGACGTATATGTCAGAGAACTCGAAGGCGCTGGGACTCGATAACGTGAATAGCGTTTTCTGGTACAGCGGGATTCTAACGAGTTTTCTAGACAACGCGCCGACATATATGAATTTTCTGACAGGTTCGATGGGTACTTACGGATTAATGATAAACAGCGCACAGGACGTGCTCAGATTCAGCGTTGAATACCCCGAATTTCTTAAGACTATTTCGATTTCATCGGTTTTCTTCGGAGCGATGACGTATATTGGCAATGCGCCGAACTTCATGATTAAATCTATCGCGGAGCATAAAGGCGTTAAAATGCCGGGATTTTTCGAGTATATGTACAGGTACTCCCTGATTATCCTTCTGCCGTTGTTTTTCTTTATTTGGGTGATATTCATAAAATAAAACAGTCGATAATTAGGAACTAATTTACTATTTTTATGTATATAATTATAAATGACAGGTCATGAGAAATAAAAAGTTATTTATTCCGATATTTATTGTCGTGATAATTCTCAGCGTGATTGCTGGAATGAAGATACAGAATGCAGTATCTGATGACAAGGTTGACGAACAGGTTCGCAAGTTCAGAGAGGTGCTTAATTTAACGTCGAGATATTACGTAGATAATATCGATACACAGAAACTGACGGAATCGGCAATAAAAGGAATGCTGGAGGAACTGGACCCGCATTCGATATATATTAGTTCTGACCAGTTAAAAAGAGTCAATGAGGAATTCCAGGGAAGTTTTGAGGGAATAGGCGTCGAGTTCGACGTGATAAACGACACGCTTACGGTTGTCTCGCCGATAAGCGGAGGTCCTTCGGAGAAACTCGGAATTCTCGCAGGCGATAAAATAGTAAAGATTGACGGCGCGTCGTGCATAAAGATATCGCGCGAAGACGTGCCGAAAAAACTACGTGGTCCGAAAGGAACGGAAGTCAGGCTCTCAATAGTCAGATACGGTCTAAGCGACCTGCTCGAGTTCAAGGTAACGAGAGATAAGATACCTATTTACAGCGTTGACGCGTCTTTCATGTTCGACAATGAAATCGGCTACGTAAAGGTGTCAAGGTTCGCGGCTACGACTTACGACGAGTTCATGCAATCGATGATAAAACTTAAGGGGCAGGGAATGAAGAAGGTAATACTCGACCTTCGCAGTAATCCGGGCGGGTACCTCGAGCAGGCATTCAGAATGGCGAGCGAATTTCTTCCCGCGGGAAAAAAGATTGTATATACAAAAAGCAGGATAAAAGAATTCGAAGAGAATTATAATTCTTCGGGCGGTTCGTTCTCCGACATTCCGCTCGTTCTTCTCGTTAACGAAGGCTCCGCTTCCGCGAGCGAAATCGTCGCGGGCGCGATACAGGACTGGGATAGGGGAATAATCGTAGGCGAAACTACGTTCGGGAAAGGTCTCGTTCAAAGGCAGTTTGACCTGAGCGACGGCTCCGCTCTCAGAGTCACGACCGCAAGATACTACACGCCGTCGGGCAGGACAATACAGAAACCCTACGAAGGCGGCAGGTATAAGGACGCGATGAAACTCGACACGCTTGAAGGCGATAATTTCTCGCACGATAAGGACACTAAAGACACGACGAGACCCGTCTTCAAGACTTTCGGCGGAAGGACCGTATTCGGCGGAGGCGGAATTACACCCGATTACTTCCAGAAACTCGACACGCTTACAACTTATACCGTGCAGTTAAGAAGACTGAATGTCATTTATGAGTACACCGAAAAATACATGGCTTCAAACAGGAAAGAAATCGAGTCGAAATACACGAATTATCTCGAATTCAAGAACGGTTTCCGCATCTCGCAGGATATGCTTGACGGACTCCTGAATCTTGCAAAGTCTAAAGGTGTGGAATTAAACATAGACTCTTTCGAAAAGGACAGGGAATTTCTTGTAACATCCCTCAAGGCGCAGATTGCAAGAGACATCTGGGGTAACGAAGGATATTACGCGCTATTCATGTATTCCGACGAGCAGGTTACGAAAGCGGTAAGCCTGTTTGAATTCGCGGTTAAACTGGTAAAGGCAAGCAATTAATATTAGGTTTTGAAAAGAGCCATAGGTATATTATGTTTCTTCGTGTTCGTATCGGGTGCGTTCTCTCAGGACAAAATAGTAGAGGTCGGGGAAGAACTAAACTATTCCGTTTATTACGGTTTTATAAAACTCGGCGAAGTCAAGTTTAAAGTGACGGGCAAGAGCAAGGAAGGAAAAAACGAATTAATCACCGCGACGGCGTCAATAAAGAGTTTTGACGCCATACCGATGATAAACATAAATTATATTTTCGAATCGATAATGCTGACGGAAAAGAACGAAGTCCGTTCGGCAAAATTCACGGCGACGGAGTTCAAGGAAAAATCTATCACGAATATATATTATACGTTTGATTACGATAACGACGAGATAAAAACTCTTAAGGAAGTTGACGGGAAATCAGGCGCCGAGCAGGTAATAAACATAGAGAACAAGAAGAAGTATCAGGACGGGCTCTCCCTGCTTTATAACGCGCGCCTGCAGTCGAAATCGGACAAGACTAATCAGCGGTTCAACGTTCCCGTTTATATAAACGAAAAGGAATCATCTGTAAGATATTCTTTTTCGAGCAAGCCGGAAGAGGTCGAAATAGACCTTGAGGATTACGGAATCAGATGCGTAAGGGTCGCGGGGGTCGCAGATTTTGTGGGCGTTTTCGGTCTGACGGGAGAGTTCGGGGGTTGGTTCTCGGATGACGATTACAGGGTCCCGATTAAGGCGAAATTCAACGTTACTATCGGAAGCATAACTCTTGAACTTGCCTCTTACAAGAAGAAAAACTGGAAAGCGCCGGTTTATAAATAAGTAAATTGAATAATTACCCCTCTTTGAGTAAATTACTATCTTAAAATCTTAATAATTTATGAGAA
>DATMXZ010000013.1:0-2997 GCA_035561235.1 Ignavibacteria bacterium | reverse complement strand
ATATTAATTCCGTAATTGTGCTGCTCCATCTTTCCGGATGCGTCACTAATATCATTTTGTCGGGTCTGTCGCTTCTGATAAATTCAATTAAATCTTGTGTCCGCCTGACTTTACTGCTCGTCAATCCCCCGGTATAATCTTTATAATTTGTTTTTGTGTTTGATTTCCAACTCCTACCTGTATCCGAGAAGTAGTATGTTTTACTGTAATCAGGCGTCAGATACGCCTCCCCTGTAATCCCAAAATCCTTCATATCGTATCTTTTCCATAAATCCAGATTGCTGTATTTCGAAATTGGCTTTCCGTGCATCGCTATCGTTTTTACCTTAGTGTACTTCCTTATCCGGTTTAAATTTGCTGAGAAACTCTCTATTGCTTTCACTTCGTCGCCGCAGTGTGTCGTTAAATCTTCATAGTGATACCCCGTCTCGTGTCCAAGCAGAGATATTTTCTCTATAATTTCAGGTCTGAATGAGTCCTTCGTGATTCTGAAATAATACGTCGCGTTTATTCCTGTTGCGTGCTCAATTTCTGCCGTACGTAAAGAGTTTAATGCGCGCCTGTCAACGTCGTGCCGGATAACGATTCCGGTTTCAGGCTTTCTCTCAATCCATTCCGACATCGTGTAAAAATTATAGCCGTAACCTTTCATAACTTCTACTAATTCTCTGTATATCGTTAATGTAAAATCAAATCTCATCGGAATGCGATTATGTCAGACTCTTCTTTCCGGTCTTGCTCGGTTTTGAATAATAATAATAGTAATTATAATAATATCCGTATGAACTCTTAACCGCGAAATCGTTAAGTACACATCCTAGTATATTTCTCGGATTTATCCTGTACAACCGCTTGTATGTCTTGATGAAAGCATCAAAAGGCGTCAGGTTTGCCCTCGAAACGAGTATCGTCCCGTCACACACATTAAACAATATCTCTGAATCTGTAACCGAAATAAAAGGCGGCGAATCGATTACTATCATGTCGAACATTTTCCTCAGTTCCTCGAGCAAATGCTTCATCTGAAGCGAACCAAGAAGTTCCGAAGGATTCGGCGGGATTGTTCCGCTTGTGATGTAACTCAGATTTTCAAGTTTCGTTTTTCGTATCACGTCTTCAAATGTTACGTTCTCGAAAAGTTTGTCGCTTAAACCCGGATACCTGTCGCTCTTCATAAGGTTGTGTATCCTCGGCTTCCTTAAATCGCAATCAAGTAAAAGCGTCCTCTTACCCATTAAAGCGAAACTTCCGGCAAGATTCGTCGATACTATCGTCTTTCCCTCTGATGGTATCGTGCTCGTTACGAGTATTGTCTTGATTGGCTCGTCTTCGATTTTCGAATATTGTATCCTTGTACGTAACGCCTTGAATGCCTCTGATACTGTCGATGATGGCTTCAGTTCAACTATGAAGTCCGTCTCTGGCGAGTGCACCTCTACTAATTCCTTAAAACTGGGTATCCAGGAAAGAACGCTCGCGCCCGCCGCTTCCAGTTGATCAGGACTCTTTATTGATTTGTCGAGATAATTCCGCCCGAACGCAAAACCGAGTCCCAGTGCTATCCCTATAACAATCCCGGACATTAATATCAGATTCTTGTTCGGCGAAATCGGCCCGACACTGTCGTAGCCCGGATCCAGTAACTCCGCGTATCCAAGCCTCGAACGCTCGTTAATTGTTGCCTCCTGATATTTCTCCTCGAGTGCAAGATATAACTTCTCGTTCGATTTCCTTTTCCTTTCAAGTTTTGCAAGTTCGATGTTCTGTGACGGTAGTTTATCAAACTCCGATTCGTACTTCTTCAGTATGTCATTTATACTCCTTATCGTTGTTTGTAGCGAACTCGCTTTTAGTTTTCCGTCGAATATCTTCTGCGATAACAGCCGTTTTTCGTCCGGTGTCTCGCTCAACACGCCTACACGCATTATCTCCGTCTTCTCATCAAGATTCTTGCGGAGCATTTCTATCTTTGCCCTCGCGTCCGCGTTGATTTTATCCTTTACTCTCGTTTCCGTCGTCGTCGATAAATCAATATCCCTCTTTATCTCAAGTTCCGCTATCTGCCTCTGCAGTTCCGTTATGTACGGCTCGGCTACCTTGCCTGAAACGTAATCGTATAAATTCGGGTCGGATTTATCGGATTCTTTCTTGAGATTCATCAGTTCGTTGTCTGTCGCCTTGAGTTCAATCGCTGCCATGTTCTTTTTCTCATCGTAATTCGATATCGACTCTATTAAAAGTTTCGATTGGTTATCGAGCGCTACGTATCCTGACCTTTTTTGAAAATCCTCAAGTGCAACCTCGGAAGTTGATAGTTCGTTGTATTTCTTGTCTTTCTCTGCTTCAAGGAATTTCTTCACATTGATTAAATCTTCCTTGTTGATTTCCTTGGAATACTCTACAAATACATTCGAATATATGTTTACAACCATCTGTATCTCGTGGAAAGATAATCCCTCAAGCGAAACCGTTACAGCGTCAACGTTCTTCTTCACATCAATCTTCACATTCTCAAGCAGTTTCCGCCGCAGTGCCTCCTGCGAAAGTAACTTGTGCTCGTTCTCTCCTACCTTCGTTGTCACGAACGTGAATCCCCTGAGATTCTGTACCGTCTTCATGGAGTCCAGTATCGTCCTCGATACTATATCCCTGATATAGTAACTTTTCATTACTTCTATCTGATTCAGCAAAAACCTCTCTAATGTTCCCGATAAATTTACATTTAGCGATAAACTCTGCGATTCTAGTATCCCGCTTCGGGGTTTGTCTATCTTAACTATCGTCGTCGCTCTGTAATTTGTTGTGTAGTTCTTTATGTAGATGTATGTCACAATCATCGAAATAATAAAAATCAGGATTATCGGCAATAAATTACTCCTTACTATTCCGATATAATCCATTATATTTCTCTGGTCACTGTCAAAATCGTCTTCAAGTAACTCTTTTTCGTTAAAATTGTGGTTTTTCATCTCGTTTATTTTGTATTATATTCTAAAT
>DATMXZ010000012.1:0-10849 GCA_035561235.1 Ignavibacteria bacterium | reverse complement strand
ATATAAAATAAAATACGGATATCAGTTATCTTGAAGCGTCATATTACTACTGTGAGAACATAGCCAAGAGCAATTATGAGAATTTTCCGGTGGCATCGTTTTTAATTCCGGCGCCGAAGCGCAAGTACATGTACAGTGTTTACGCGTTCGCCAGAACTGCGGACAACATAGCGGATTCAAAGTATCTGAAGCCGCAGGATAAGATTGAGAAACTGGATGAGATGGGTGAAATGGTGTCGGAATTTGATGAAGCCAGAGTAAAGAATGACATGCATTTCAGGAATATATTCACGGCGTTGACGGATACTATAAGCGCATTATCTCTGAACAAACAGGATTTTTTTGATTTGCTAAAAGCATTCAGGCAGGACGCTGTTAAAAGCAGTTATGAGAGGTTTGAAGATATTCTCGAATATTCGAGGTATTCGGCGAATCCAGTAGGGAGGCTTGTCCTGCAGATTTTCGGGTACGAAAGAGAGAGATACGTTGAATTGTACAAAATGTCCGACGATATTTGCACTGCTTTGCAACTCGCGAATTTCTGGCAGGACGTTTCGAGAGATATGAGAATGAACAGGGTCTATATACCAGAGGATTTGATGAAAAAATATAATTACACGAAGGATCAATTATTCGAGAGCGTTGAGAACGATAATTTCAAGAGACTGATGTCGCATCTTGCAGATGAGACGGAAGCATTGTTCAAATCGGGCAAGGCGCTTCCTTCGCATCTCAAAGGAAGATTAAAATACGAACTAAGAGCAATAATAAACGGCGGGATGTCAGTACTTAAAATGATACGGAAGGAAAAATACAAGGTTTTGTCAAGAAGGGTTAAGGTAAAACCGGCGCATAAATTACTCATACTCATAAAATCGCTTTTTTATGTCTGAAGAAAAAGAGAACATAAGGACTCTTGACGTGATGAGGAAAAGCAAGACGAACTTCTTTTATTCATCGCTTTTTCTTCCGAAACACAAGCAGGAAGGGCTTCGTACGATTTACGCATTCTGCAGAATGACAGACGATATAGTGGATGATGAAGGCAGGGGTGCGGATACAAAGAGGCTCGAACTGAAGAACTGGGAAAATAAACTACGCTCGGCACTGGCCGGGGAAGGCGTTGACGACTTTTTTCTTGATTTAAAAAAACAGATTGACAGGTTCAGCATACCGGTTCAGCCATTTTACGAACTTATAAAGGGGATGGAGACGGACCTTGAAAAGAAAGAATACGAAAATTTCAAGGAACTTTACAAATATTGTTACTGCGCAGCTTCTACAGTCGGAATGATGAGCATATCGATTTTCGGACACAGGCACGACAGCGCGAAAAAATACGCGGAGAATTTGGGAGTTGCATTGCAACTGACGAATATTATCAGGGATGTTGACAGGGATTTCGAATCGGGCAGGTTGTACATTCCGCTGGAAGAGATGATGCGATTCGGGTACACGAAAGATGATTTGAAGAAGAAAGTATATAACGATAGTTTCCGGAATATGATGGAATATCAATACCAGAGAGCGAAGAAGTATTATAAGCACGCCGACGAGTGTCTTCACAAGGATGACAGGCGGAACATGATACCTGCAACAATAATGCAGAAAATATATCTCGCTTTGCTCGAGAAGATACGGAATGAAGGTTTCAATGTATTCGAAAGGAAGATTGGCATCAGTAAACAGAAAAAAATACTGTTAGCATTAAACGTATATCTTAAAAACAAATTATTCGGCTGACATGGGCGGTAATAGCGTTACGGTAATAGGAGGAGGAATAGCAGGAATGTCAACAGCCGTATTCCTTTTCAGGGAAGGATTTGACGTCACGGTTCTCGAAGCGACTCACAAAATCGGAGGACGCGCGTACAGTTTTCATGACGAGGAGACGGGAATAACGTTCGACAACGGTCAGCATATATTAGCGGGATGGTACGACAACACATTCGAGTTCTTTTCGGCGATAGGCAAGAAGCCAAAATTAAGGGCTAATCCGAATCTTGAAGTTTACTTCAGGGAGCCGGGTGGAGGTCATTACGAGTTCAAAGCGAGGGGAGACAATCCTTTCATCGCCGTGGCAAAAGGATTCCTCGATTATCATCCTTTAACACTGAAAGACAAATTTCACCTGCTATCATTAAGAGAATTAATAGAACTTGATATCGCGGAAAGGCTGCTGAAGGGAAGGAATCTGGACTGGCTTCTCGAGCACCTCAAGCAGACGGACAACCTGAAAAAGTATTTCTGGGAACCGTTTGTTTACGCGGTTTTCAACACATCGCCGAAATACGTGGACGCTTCGATTTTTCTTAACGTGCTGGTAAAGGCGTTCGAGAAATACGGGAATCTGTCACTAATAATTCCCGATGAAACGCTTAAAAGCCTGTTCATCGAACCATTTCTGCAGTACGCTGAAAAACGACTTACGATAAGAACGAGTTTGAAAGCAGAAAAGTTTGTAATAAATGAAAAGACAATATCAGGACTTGAACTTGAAAACGGCGAAAAGATTGTATCGGATGTTTATGTGAGCGCCGTTCCGTTTCATAATTTCCCAGATTTGTTTTCTGAAAAAGATTATGAAGGGAATTTCAATGCCCCACTGCAGTTTGAACCGGCATCGATAGTATCGGTTTTTGTCGTGCCCGAGGAAATGCCTGAAGGTTTTAGCGATAGATTTTATCACGGAATGATAGGACTTCTTGATACAAAGTCGCACTGGCTGTTCTTCAAGAAAGATTACATCTGCGCGGTAATCAGCGCGCCCGAGTATACGGTCGAAGGATACGACAAATTCGGAAACGAAGATATCTGTGATATTGTTGTATCAGAAATAAGAGAATCATTTCCCGAGTTCAGAGACGTTAAATTCAAACGTGTGAAATATTTCAGGGAAAAGAGGGCGACGTTTCTGCCGACCGTGGACAGCGGTCTCAACAGACCTGACACCGAATGCAGGATTGAAAATCTGTTCATCGCCGGAGACTGGACAAAAACAGGGCTTCCTGCAACAATTGAAAGCGCCATTACAAGCGGAAAAAAATGCGCTGAACACATAAAAAGAAAATTTGAATCATACGAATAAAATATCGTCGCTCGGAATATGTATAGGCGCATCGACAGTGTCTTTTGTGACGACAGAGAAAAGAGACGGAATACCTGTCGTTATTTCCTCCGAATCAATTCAACACGAAGGCAATCCCAAAAAACTGCTTTCAGAATATTTCAAGAATTACGGAAGTACAGATATATCCGTAGTTGCAACTGGCAGGAAATTCAGAAATATTCTTAACGTAAAAAGCATTTCCGAGCCCGAAGCGCTGGAAAAAGCACTGGGATTTCTGGGATATAAAGGCTCGAAGTACGCGGTCGCGAGCATGGGCGCGGAAAGTTTTATGGTTTACTGCATAAATGCGACAGGAAGCATAGAGAACGTGCTGACGGGTAACAAGTGCGCGTCGGGAACGGGCGAATTTTTTCTTCAGCAGATCAGCAGGATGGACCTCAAAGTCGATGAAGCGGTGGAGTTATCCGGTACATCGGAGCCTTATTCCGTTTCAGGAAGATGCAGTGTATTCTGTAAGAGTGACTGTACGCACGCGCTTAACAAGGGAATACCGAAGGCAAAGGTTGTATCCGGGTTGAGCAAGATGCTTGCCGATAAGGCAATTGAATTGCTTTCCAAGCAAAGGAATTCGAAAATCGTTCTAATCGGCGGGGTTTCGAAGAATGATTCCGTCGTTAAATTTATTCAGAAAAAATATCCCGATGCGGTAATTCCCGAACACTCTTCAAAAATTGAGGCGCTTGGGGCATCACTTGAAGGTCTGAATTCCAGATATGAGATATATGTTAACGATTTGTTCAGGGAACATAAACACCAGTTCGCGCATATGGAGCCCCTGTCGAGCAACAAGGCAAAAGTCTGTTTCAAAAGCATGAACAGGGAAGTAGCGGAAAACGGTGATGAGTGCATAATCGGATTGGATGTCGGTTCAACTACAACGAAGGCTGTCATAATGCGGATAACGGACAATTCAATCATCGGTTCGGTATATTTACGCACGAACGGAAATCCTGTCGAAGCATCCGTTAACTGTTACAAAAAACTTAAGGAACAGATATTAGCGGACATAAAAATAACGGGGTTAGGCGTCACAGGCTCAGGCAGATTGATAGCATCTTTACACGCACTTACAGAGGGAGATGTGAATGAAATCATAGCGCACGCAGTCGCGGCGGCATATTTTGACAGGGATGTAGATACGATTTTCGAAATCGGCGGACAGGACGCAAAATACACGCATCTTACGAACGGAGTGGCAAGCGATTACGCGATGAACGAGGCTTGCTCGGCGGGAACGGGTTCGTTTTTAGAAGAAGCGGCGCGTGAATCATTAAATATAAAGTACACTGAAATCGGGGACATAGCATTAAGGTCGTCTAATCCGATAAATTTTAATGATCAATGCGCGGCCTTTATATCGAGCGATATTAAGAATGCCGGACACGAAGGCGCCAGAGTGGATGATATCGTAGCGGGTCTGGTTTATTCGATATGCTTAAATTACGTCAACCGCGTGAAAGGCAACAGGCCTGTAGGGAACAAAGTATTTATGCAGGGCGGTGTATGCTATAATAAGGCCGTGCCTTACGCAATGTCTCTCTTGACGGGGAAGGAAATCATAGTTCCCCCGGAGCCGGGTCTGATGGGCGCTTTCGGAGTAGCACTTGAGATAAAGAACAGGATAGAACTCGGATTATACAAGAAGAAAAAGTTTGAACTCGATGAGTTAATAAATCGTGAATTCAGTTATTCGAAGTCCTTCACCTGTCAGGGCGGAAAAGAAAAATGCGACCTGAAATGCTCCATATCGATGATAGAAGTCGAGGGTAAAAGGTATCCATTCGGGGGCGCCTGCAACAAGTACTACAACGAAAGGCACAACATATCTGCGGATGCGGAGAAGAATGATTACGTGAAGATCAGACAGAATTTAGTTTTTAACAAATACGTATCGTCAATCAAGAGGGGAAATGCCAGAATCGGCATTTCACGAAGTCTGCTTACGAACAGTTTATATCCGTTATACAGCAACTTTTTCTCGGAATTGGGATTTGAGGTCGTGCTATCGGACGAAATTGACAGAGATGGCTCGGACAAGATTCGCAGTTCATACTGCTATCCCGTCGAAGTCTCTCACGGATTCTTCCAGAACCTGCTCAAGAAAGACATCGATTATATATTTCTGCCTCATATAACTGAGATGGAGGGCAGGGAGGATTACAAATACAACAGAATGTGCGTATTTGTGCAGGGCGAGACATATTTTCTTCAATCAACGTTCAGGGATGACCTCGAGTCCGCGAATAATAAGATAAAGATTGTATCACCCGTTCTCGACTTTTCACGAGGCGGTGAGGACACGAAAAGGCAATTCATAAAAATCGGTAAACTGCTTGACCGAAGCGCGGACGATTCCACGTGGGCATTTGAAAAGGCGAACGCGGAGTTTCTGGAGATGCAAAAGGAATTCAAGGCAATCGGAAGAAAATTCATAAAGGAACTCGAGAGCGACAGGGAGCAAACTGCATTTGTATTATTCGGAAGACCTTACAATGCGTTCGCGAGGGAAATCAACCTCAACATACCGCATAAAATTGCTTCGAGGGGATATAAAATCATTCCGTACGATTTTCTGGATTACGAGGACAGGTATTCTTACGATAACATGTACTGGTACAGCGGGAACGAGATTTTGTCGGCGGCAAGATATGTTAAGGAGCATCCGCAGTTATACGGAATCTTCATCACGAATTTTTCCTGCGGTCCCGATTCGTTTGTTATTCCTTATTTCAGAAAAATAATGGATTCGAAGCCCTCTCTGACGCTGGAACTCGACAGTCATTCAGCCGACGTAGGAGTTGAAACGAGAATCGAAGCGGCGATAGACATCATAAAAAACTATATCACGTTAAGCGGAGGAAAGCGAGACGAAGAAAAAATACAGAAGGATATACTCAGGGTAATAAACCGCGGGGATAAACTTTATGTCCGGGACCACTACGGAAAAGAGTATTCGATTAGGAACAACGATGTGGAAGTGCTTGTTCCGTCGATGGGGAAGTACAGCACGGACGCTTTTTCCGCCGTATTCCGCTCGCTCGGAATTAACAGCAAGCCCATGCCCGTTCCGACATTCGAGACTTTGAAGTACGGAAGGGGAGTCGCTACCTGCAAGGAATGCCTTCCGTTTCTGATAACAACGGGGTCGTTGCTGGAATATCTTTCGAGTTTGCGTTCGAGAAATACGAAGACATTATTCTTCATGCCTCACGGCTACGGTCCGTGCAGGCAGGGGCAGTATCACGTAAGACTAAAGGACATACTTAATACGTCCGGTATCACGAACGCAGGAGTCATATCGATGGATGACGAGTCATCATTCTCGGATTTCGGAAACGAATTTTTCATGAAACAATGGCTTGGGCTTGTGATAGCGGATACAATTCACGACATTGAAAACGCGCTCGAGGTTTTGGCGGCGGATAAGGAGAGCGGTAAAAATTTATTGAACACGGAATGGATGAAAATTCTTGCTGAACTTGAAAGAGGAGATTTCAAAAGCGTATTTTCGCAAATTGAATTATCCGCTCTTGAACTTAAGAAAATAGAACTAAAAACACCGCTCGAAGAAGCGATGGTTATTTCGCTCACGGGAGAGATATACGTAAGGCGGGAGGAATATTCCCGGCTTGACCTTATAAAGATACTGAATGAAAACGGATTTATCGTCAGGACGGCGCCGATTACTGAGTATGTTTATTACACTAACTACCTTCAGAAGAGGAACATAGTCAAGGACTTAGGGATTAAAGATAAACTTGGTCTTTTTATTAAGGAACGAATTCAGATTAGATTAGAGCGTAAAGTCAAAAAACTGTTGTCGAAATCGGGGCTATGCGAAGAAAGCATGATTGACGTGGACAAGACGATGGGATACGGGAGGGAATTGATTTCGGAGAAACTCATAGGCGAAAGCATACTAACCGTGGGACTTGCGTTAAGGGAGATACTCGACGATGCCTGCGGCATCATAACAATAGGACCGTTCAACTGCATACCGAGCAGGTTCGCGGAAGGTATACTGAACAAGGAGATGACGCTTGACGGAAAGTACAGGTTCGGAAGGCTTCACAGGAACGGATACCCTCAGACGCTTACGAATCTGCCGTATCTTCACATAGAAACGGACGGAAATGTATTTCCGCAAATAACGCAATCTAAGATTGAAATATTCATGATGCAGTCGAAAAAACTGCACGAAGAGATTATGAAAGTCAGGAAATCCCGTTGAACTTTTTGCTGTTGTAATATTCTTTGGCAACCGCGAAATCGGCGACCAAACTTAAGAAGTTATTCAGGCAATCCTGAGAAATACCGAGGAATTTGTCCGTAAATTTCTTTTCACCTTGCAGACCTTCGATATAAACCGTTATTTTATTCTTCAGGCTAAGAAGGGTCGAGGAGAATTCCGATTTAAGGTTATCATTTATCAGTTCCGAATTCCGCACGTCCGAAAGAACGGCCGCAAGTCCGTAAAGGTATTTTGAGCCAAAAAGTATATCCTGAAAATCACTTTCCCGATTATTCTTTTCCGAAATGCCGATAAAAAGGGAAAGTTCAAAAATATTTTTGATATTTCCCTTCGAAAAATCGTATATGTCCTGCGCAAGATTATTTATTTCTTCCGAGAACATTATTCGTTCTTGCCGTGGCAGTTTTTATATTTCTTCCCGCTGCCGCAGGGGCAGGGTTCATTTCTTCCGACTTTTTTGCCGACCTTAACCGGCTGATGTTTCCCTGTTCTTGCCGCTTCGTTTTCAACGGGCTCAAGGTTTCCGGAATACCCCATTCCGTCGGAAGCGTCGTGCTGCGCCTGAAGGCGGGACGTGTTGACGCTCTTTGGCCCCCGGATTTCCGCTGCTTCATCGGGTGTCTGCGTGGTAAACTTGAAGATGAAGTTAATCGTATCGACCGCAATACCGTCGAGCATCGCTTCGAAAAGTTTGAATCCGTCCATCTTGTACTCGATGAGCGGGTCCTTCTGTCCGTAAGCCCTGAAATTAATACCTTCTTTCAGATCATCCATTTCGCGTAAGTGCTCTTTCCATTTTTCATCGATAATGCTCAGCATTGCGAATCTTTCTATCTTGCCCATCAGGTCGGAACCGTACCGTTCCTCCTTGCGTTTATAAAATGCGCGGGCTTCGTCGAGAATAAGTTCTTTCAAGCCTGTTTCGCCAAGGTCCTGATACTTCTGCGGGGTCAAACCGAGCCTGACGAGGAAGGTTCTCTGAACTTCTTCGTTAAGTCCTTCAAAATCAGAATCCGGTTTATACTTTTCAATAATTTTATCGATGTTTTTATCGACCATCTCGAAAAGTTCATCCTTCAACCTTTCGCCCATCAGCGCCTGTCTGCGTCTTTCGTAAATAACTTCTCTCTGCTGGTTCATCACGTTGTCATATTCAAGAAGTCTTTTACGTATGGCGAAGTTATTCTCTTCCACCTTTTTCTGCGCGCGCTCGACAGAGTTTGTTATCATCTTGTGTTCAATCGCCTGACCGTCTTCTACACCGAGACGCTGCATCACGCTAGCAATTCTTTCGCTTCCGAAGAGTCTCATAAGGTCGTCTTCAAGCGACAAGAAGAATTTTGAAGAGCCCGGGTCGCCCTGACGTCCCGCGCGTCCTCTCAACTGGCGGTCAATACGCCTCGACTCGTGTCTTTCGGTTCCCATAATGTGGAGACCGCCTGCATCAGGCACACCGGGACCGAGTTTGATGTCGGTACCGCGTCCTGCCATGTTAGTCGCAATTGTAATTGCACCCGGAAGACCCGCGTTGGCGACGATCTGCGCTTCACGCTGATGCTGTTTCGCGTTAAGGACTTCGTGAGGAATGCCGCGTCTTTTAAGGAGCCTCGAAATCGTTTCCGAGACTTCAACGCTCGTCGTACCGACGAGCACGGGGCGCTTCATCTTTCTCATCATATCAATTTCGTCGATTACGGCGTTATACTTCTCGCGTCTTGTTCGGTAAACAAAATCGTTCTTATCGTCCCTGACGCAGGGGACGTTTGTTGGAATAACCACGACGTCGAGTTTATAAATTTCGAAGAATTCCGTCGCTTCAGTTTCGGCTGTACCCGTCATACCGGCGAGTTTCTTGTACAATCTGAAATAATTCTGAAGAGTAATTGTAGCAAGCGTTTGAGTGTCCTTCTCGACTTTCACGCCTTCTTTAGCCTCTATAGCCTGATGGAGACCTTCGGAATAGCGTCTGCCTGCAAGAATACGTCCGGTAAACTCATCGACGATCATAATCTTATCGTCCTGCACGACGTACTCGACGTCTTTCTCGTACAATCCGTAAGCCTTGAGCAATTGCTCGACGATATGGAGTCTGTCGCTTCTCTCGGCGTAAATTTTATATAATTCCTCGCGTTTAATTTCTTTCTCGTCGAGGTTCAGAGAAGCGTCGTTTTCGAGATGAGCAACTTCGCTTCCGAGGTCGGGAAGAGTGAAGAAGTCTCTTTCCTGAGCCGAGGGCGCCAGGTATTCACGTCCTTTTTCAGTAAGGTCAGTTATATGTGACTTTTCGTCAATCACAAAATAAAGTTCATCGTCAACGACGTGCATTTCCCTCGCTTTATCCCTGTTATAGAAAGTTTCCGTATCCTGCATAAGTTTTTTATTACGCGGGTCGGCGAGAAGTTTCTGAATCCTTTTATGTTTAGGCAGCCCGTGATAAGCGCGCAGAAGCAGGAGTCCCGCTTTCTCGAGCATATCGTTCGGGGGATTTTCGTTCTCGAGAATTCGTTCAGCCTCAGCAGTAATTGAGTTAATCAGCGATTTCTGGGCGTCAACGAGGCGTTTGATTCTCGTGTTCATTTCATTGAACTTGTGAGTCGGCGCTTCGACCGGACCCGATATAATAAGAGGGGTTCTCGCTTCGTCAATTAGAACGGAGTCGACCTCGTCAACAATCGCGTAAAAATGTTCGCGCTGAACGAGGTGTTCTCTGTCAACAACCATATTATCTCTGAGATAATCGAAACCGAATTCGTTATTAGTTCCGTAAGTAATGTCGCTGTTATACATCTTCCGTCTGATCTCGGAGTCCATATCATTTAGAATGACGCCGACTGTCATACCGTGGAATTTAAAAATCTCGCCCATCCATTCGCTGTCGCGTTTCGCAAGGTAATCGTTGACAGTAACGAGGTGGACTCCCTTTTCAGCGAGCGCGTTTAAGAACAGAGGCAGAGTAGCCACGAGGGTTTTACCTTCTCCAGTCGCCATTTCCGAAATCTTGCCCTGATGAAGAACGATTCCGCCAATCAACTGAACGTCGAAAGGAACCATGTTCCATTTAACCTTGGTACCTGCGGCTTCCCATTCTTTTCCGACGAGCCTGCGGCAGGTATCCTTGACGACTGCGAAGGCTTCGGGGAGTAGTTCGTCAAGTGTGACCTTAATGGTCTCATAATAATCCTTAGTCGTAACGTCGAGTTCTTCGTATATCGAATATCTTTCCTCGTGGGGGAGGTCTTCTTTAAGTTTTTCCCGTAATTCGGTAATCTTATCTTCGAGTTCCTTTACTTCATCCTTAATTCTCGATTTCAATTCCGCGGTTTTCGCGCGAAGTTCATCGTCTGTCAATTTCTGATATTCTTCGTAGTACGTGTTAATTTCATCCACAATGGGCCGGAGTGATTTAACATCCTTTTCGTGCTTGCTCGGGAATAATTTTGATATTACCTTTAACATAAGTCGTATAA
>DATMXZ010000011.1:0-2763 GCA_035561235.1 Ignavibacteria bacterium | reverse complement strand
GAAAAAACCCGGGATAATATCCCGGGTTTTATGTTATGCTTACTTCTTCGTTTTATTTCTGTTCGGGCTTCTCTTCGGCTTTCGGAGCGTCAGCCTGCGGGGCTGAAGGCTCGTTTACCTGAACTTCATCTCCGATAATGTCTTCTATCCTGAAATCAATCTGTTCCGATTCGTAAGTCTTGGACCTTTCCTGTACTTCTTTCAATGTGAACTTGCGGGTAAGTTTGAACCTGCTTATGTAAGCGTCAATCGCTTCCTGATCCTTGTCCTTGAAGAATTCAACGACGGAAAGGACGATTTTCTTGTTGCCCTTGTCGAATTCAATTACCTTCGCGTTTACCTTGTCTCCCGGTTTGAAGAGTTCCGAGAAATTTCTCACCGGCGCTACCGATAATTGAGACGCGGGTATGAACGAATCCACAACGTCGGGAAGTTCAACTATGATGCCTTTCTCAATCGGCTTCACGATTTTAACTTCCGTTTCGAGTCCGGGTCTGTACTTTGACTCAAGACTGTCCCACGGATTTTCAAATAACTGCTTGTGGCCGAGAGAAATTCTCTGATTCGCTACGTCAATTCCGAGTATGACTACTTCGATAATCTCTCCGAGTTTCACGAAATCGTTTACATCGAGAATTTTCTTTGTCCACGAAAGGTCGGATATGTGAACGAGTCCGTCAACACCTTCCTCAAGTTCAACGAATATTCCGAAGTTCGTGATGTTGCAGACTTTGCCTTTCTGCTTCGTTCCGACCGGGAACTTGTCGAGCAGGCTCTGCCAGGGATTCGGCGTTAACTGCTTCATTCCGAGCGAGAGTTTGCGGTTCTCGAAATCAATGTTGAGTATCTGTGCGTCAACGAGTTGTCCCATAGTTACCATCTGGCTTGGGCTCGTTACGTGCTGCGTCCAGGACATTTCACTTATGTGAATAAGCCCTTCAATGCCTTTTTCGATTTCAATGAACGCGCCGTAGTCGGTGAGGGATACGACCTTGCCCGATACCTTGTCGCCCACTTTGTATTTTTCCTGTATGTTATCCCACGGATGCGCCTGAAGTTGCTTCAGTCCGAGATATACTCTCTGTTTTTCTTCGTCGAATTCAATTACGTAAACATCTATCATCTGGTCAAGTTTCACAATGTCCGAAGGATGATTGATTCTTCCCCACGAAAGGTCTGTTATGTGAATCAATCCGTCGAGACCGCCGAGGTCAACGAACACGCCGAAGTCGGTGATTGCCTTAACAGTCGCTTTCAGCGTCATTCCCTTCTTGATTGTCTTCAGAAGTTCTTCGCGCTGTCCCGCCATCGATTCTTCGATGAGCACCTTGTGCGATACGATTATGTTCTCAATCTGGTTGTTTATCTTGATTACCTTGAAGTCCATTACCTTGCCCACGTATTCATCGTAATCCCTGATAGGCTTCGTGTCAATCTGCGAGCCCGGAAGGAACGCCGTAAGACCGTTGAGGTCGACAACGAATCCGCCCTTGATTCTCCTGAGGCATTTTCCTTTTACAACGGTGCTGTCTCTCTGCGCTTCAACAATCCTGTCCCACATCTTAATCGAGTCGGCTTTCTTCTTCGACAGAACGAGTTGTCCTTCCTTGTCTTCAATCTTCTCGAGGAAAATCTCGATTTCGTTTCCCACTTTTAGTTCTTCGGGATTCGAAAATTCATTAATTGAAACTCTTCCGTCCGATTTTGAACCGATGTCTATCAGAACGTCTTCACCGTGAATCGCCACGATTTTGCCTTTTACGAGTTCGTTTTCCTTTATTACGTTGAAGGTCTTCTCGTAAAGTTTCAGCATGTTCTGAAATTCATCCTCGTTGTAATCCGTTGAGATGAATTTAGTGGAGATTTTTTCGTTTTCTTCCTTGGTTTGAGTGTCCGATTTCAGGTCGGTCTGGTGTTTTGTGTCTTGTGACATAATAAAATAATTCCGGCTGTGTTTTCTTCCGCGTCCTGCCGGCAGACATCGGAAGTTTAATTATTAAATCCCTCCCGCAAAACGCGGAAGGCTTTGTTTTATTCTGTATCCGGGTTGGTGATTAATCTGTAAAGATAACTCACCTGTTCTTCTATAATCATGTTCGTTGTATCGACTATCACTGCATCGTCGGCTTTCCTGAGCACGCTCGGGTTTTTTCTCGTCTCAAGTTCGTCGCGGAGTTTAAGTTCCTTTTCAATCTTGTCTTTCGAGAATCTCTGTCCGAGGTCAAGAAAATCCTGATGCCTGCGCGCAATTCTCGCGCTCAGGTCGCTTATCAGATAAAACTTGAAATCCGCTTCCGGAAAAACATTGACGCCCGTGTCCTTGCCTTCCATCAATATGCCTCTGTTCTCTTCCTTAACCTTTTTCAACCTGTCATATGCCATACGCCTCAAGGCGTTTATCCTGCTTATCTGGCTTACCTTGTTCGTAATCTCAAGAGCCTTGAGTTCGGGAGTAATGTCTTTATTATTAAGAAGAATTTTATTTTCAATGAACTTTAAATCTATTGCCGCCGCTGTCTTGCATATCGCGTTGAAATCGTTCGGCTTTATATTGTTCTTTAGCGCTGCATACGTTACTGCCCTGTAATAGGAACCGCTGTCGAAATACATAAGATCGAGTTTCTCGGCAAGAATCCTCGATGTAATACTCTTTCCTGTTCCTGTCGGTCCGTCAATTGTTATAATCAAAGTGTTCGTAGATTCCAAACTAATCCAATCTTTAAAAGAAAAACATAAAATATTCTCAAAATATTTCAATAATTC
>DATMXZ010000010.1:0-3610 GCA_035561235.1 Ignavibacteria bacterium | reverse complement strand
TTCGCACCTCTCGAGCGGAATCTACTTCTACAAGATTTCCGTGAACGGCTTCAGCGAAGTAAAGAAAATGACCTTAATCAAGTAATCTTGATTTGGATTATAAAAAAAGCCGTCTCTGAAAAGAGACGGCTTTTTTATTTTACAATTTCGTATCAAACAAAATCACCGAACCTGGTCGGAACAAGTTCCTTCAGCGCTATCTTCCCCTGCTCTTCGTTAGGCGGCACTCCGTGCCATTTATAATCGTCTTCCATAAATGAAACTCCGCATCCCATCTTTGTATTTGCGATAATCACCTTCGGTTTGCCTTTAAACGCTTTCGCCTTTGTGAAAGTCTCAACGATGCTGTTCATATCGTGTCCGTCCATTTCGAAAACTTCCCATCCGAACGCCCTGAACTTGTCCTCCATCGGGTCGAGGTTCATTACGTTCTGAACACGGTTGTCAATCTGGCAGTCATTTTTATCAACTATCATTATCAGGTTGTCTGTCCTGTGATGCGCGGCGGTCATTACGGCTTCCCAAATCTGTCCTTCCTGAAGTTCTCCGTCGCCGTTAATGCAAACGACCGTATTCGGCTTTCCGTCGAGTTTCAGCCCGAGCGCGGCGCCGACCGCGATAGAAAGCCCCTGACCGAGCGAGCCCGACGCAATCTCGATACCGGGAAGACCGTGTGTTTTCAGCGGCGCGGGATGCCCCTGAAGCCTTCCGTTGACCTTCCTGAGTGTCTTGAGTTCTTCGAGAGGAAAATATCCCCTTCTTGCCAGAGTCGCGTACCAGACCGGAGCGATATGCCCTATTGATAAAAACAAATAATCCCTGTCTTCGGCATACGGATTCTTATCGTCAACATTCAGCAGGTTGAAATAAAGCGCGGTGAATATATCGGCCGTTCCGAGCGGACCGCCCGAGTGACCTGATTTCGCTATTAAAAGCATATTTATTATGTCCCTTCTTATCTGACGGGACATTTCATTTAATTCGTTTACGTTCAATACCGGATTTCTGCTCATATAAATATTTTATTTTCGATTAATATATCTTAAACAAAATACCGAGAAATAAATTCACTATTTCGGCGTGCGGTTCTTATATCCGCGTATCAATCCGAAAAAAGGTTTTATGTGCCTGAGAAGAATCAGCAGGCTCATTATTGCGGTAAACGAAAAGAACGCTCCGAAGTTCCGTGTCGCAACTCCGTTTAAGCCCGTATCAAACGAACCCAGCAGCAAAGCAAAGACAGGAAGCAACACGGTCGCGGTGATATTTCCGAAATGAACTTTCCTGTAAACGCCGTAGGCGATTACGAACATCACGCACCAGGCAATAAGAAGAGCCGGGCAAACGGCAACGCTCAAACCCGCCGCGGTAGCAAGCCCCCTTCCGCCCTTGAACTTAAGCCAAACGGAAAAATTATGACCCGCGATAATAAGAACCAATGGCAGTAAAAGATAATCGAACGGAAATCCCGCTAAGTTATAGAATAAAAACGCGGGAAGAAAACCTTTCAGGAAATCAATCAGCAAAACCAGAAGTCCCGACAAACGGGAACCAGACACCTCGTAATAGTTCAGAGCGCCCGAGTTTCCCGAACCTTCGGCTGTTATGTCCTTTCCTGTTTTGAATTTCAAAAAAAGATAAGACGTCGGTATTGAGCCTATGAGATAGAATAAAACACAGAGCAATATGTATTCAATCAATTTTCCGTCCATCATCACTGCGGTCTTGCAACAATAATTCCCGTCTGCTTCTTATTTCCTTTCAGATATTCTTTCAATTCTTCTTTCGATATAATAATTTCGCCCTTCGTAATTGAAGCGTGAAGGAAATGTGTCTTGCCGTTCTTCTTGTAAATGAATCCCGTATGCGTCACGTCAAGCCCTTCGATGTTCGTAGTCGTCGCTATTATGTCTCCCGATTGAAGCGATTCGTAATAATCGTCAACCTCGCTCTTTTTGATGTAATACAAATCGCGCCTGTTCATTTTCTTCTCGATGTCTTTCATCTCATCGACTATGTCGGAATTATCCGCGAGTTGCTTGTATGAATCGGCGTGTGACGACATGAAGTTAATCGTCTTGTAATACGGAATGCCGCCGATAGATTTCGTTATGTCCGAGACTATTCCTTTCTTTTCATTGTCGTAAATCCAGTCGGTGAAATAATGCAGCCTCGAAGAATAACCGTTTATCTCTCCGTCCCTGTATCTTATCTTCGTCAGTTCATCTTTGTAACTGTCGAAATCGAAATTTCCTCTTTTTATTATCCTCGAAATCGCGAGTGTATTTTCGACGAACGTAACGCAGTCGAGACCCGATATTTTTATAACGAGTTTTTCCGACTTCGTATTTTTGTCGAGCGTACCCGCGACGTATTCCGTACCTATGAAACTCTTCCCAACCGTGATGATAATATCGCTGATATCGGAATCGGATAAACTCCTGTCAAACGATTTCAGTTTTTTCTTCACCGCTTTAATCTCGTAATCGTCATCCGTTCCCGAATTAAGCCCGAACGGAACCAGCATCAAAATTACCGTGAAAATAATTGCAGCGGATTTGTAATGGTTTATTCTTCGCATAATTTATAATTTCCTCTAATTTAAAAACAAACTACATAAACTTAAATGAATTTACGCATAAGAAAAGCGCGAAAACAGGATTCGAAAGAAATACTCCGTCTCATAATCGAACTCGCGAAATTTGAAAAACTCGCTCCGCCCTCAAAGGCGGCTCAGCAAAGATTGATTGGCGACGCGTTCTCGAAGAATCCGCCGTTCAGAATAATACTCGCGTTCGACGGAGACAAAGCCGTGGGATACGCTTTTTACTTTTTTTCATATTCGACATTCCTCGCGAAACGAACACTCTATCTCGAAGACATTTACATAAACGATAATTACAGAGGATGCGGCGCGGGGAAAAAGTTAATGAACGAACTTATTGAAATAGCGAAGAAGAAAAAATGCGGACGCCTCGAATGGATAGTCCTTGATTGGAATAAGAACGCCATTGATTTTTACGACAGGCTCGGCGCGAAACATATGAAGAACTGGTTCTTCTACAGATACACCATTTAAAAATTCTTTGTCATCCTTTTTCTTTGTCATCCTTTTTCTTTGTCATCCTTTTTTATTTGTCATCCTTTTTTTCTCCTTCCCAAACTCCAGTTTGGGAAGGCGTTTCCGGTTTGGAAAGGTGCACCCGGTTTTTCCTTCCCAAGGAAGACCTTGGGAAGGAGGTAGAAGGCCGGAATCCATAGCCGCTCCTACAGTCATTCCTTTTTCTTTGTCAATCTTTCTCTCTCCTTCCCAAACTCCGGTTTGGGAAGGCGTTTCCGGTTTGTCATTCTTTCTCTCTCCTTCCCAAACTCCGGTTTGGGAAGGCGTTTCCGGTTTGGAAAGGTGCACCCGGTTTTTCCTTCCCAAGGAAGACCTTGTGAAGGCGGTGAGATAAAAGATGTTTGCAATTTTCTTTTAAACAAATAATGGAACGAACGAAC
Source organism: Ignavibacteria bacterium (assembly GCA_035561235.1). Classification (GTDB taxonomy): domain Bacteria; phylum Bacteroidota; class Ignavibacteria; order Tepidaquicellales; family Tepidaquicellaceae; genus CAIKZJ01. Next base: position 109 of record DATMXZ010000010.1, on the reverse strand, counting down.
AAATTGAATCTTTATTGGACGCATAGTGTTCAAATAACAAATATGTTTTTAAATAAAGTCTGACAACAGTCAGTTTTATTCACTTAAATTCAGCCGTACAGGTCTCATA
>DATMXZ010000009.1:0-2978 GCA_035561235.1 Ignavibacteria bacterium | reverse complement strand
TAATTACTAATTACTAATTGATAATTGTTAATTGCTCTAAATAAGCCCTTTATTCTTCAAACTGCAATACGAATACTTCGTAATTATAATATGGTCAATCAGTTCAATGCCGAGTATCCTGCCCGATTCCGACAGGCGCTTCGAAATCTTGATATCGTCTTCCGAGGGATTCGCGTCACCCGAAGGATGGTTGTGAGCCACCATAATTGATGCCGCGTGTTTCCGTATCGCGCTCTCGAATGTTTCCCTCGGATGAACGAGACTCGAAGTCAGCGTTCCCTTGGAAATAACGTCTATGTCAATAATTCTGTTCCTCACGTCAAGATTCAAAACCAGAAAATGCTCTTTCGAGTAATCGGATATTTCTGCTCTTATGAAATTCACAGCCAGCGACGGTTCAGTTATCGCTTCTCTCGACAGCCTCAGATTTTCATTCTTCAGGAGTTCGTCCTTGTACCTCCTTCCGAGCGTTATGCAGGAAATAAGTTCGGAGGCTTTCGCCAGACCGATGCCTTTAACTGTCATAAGGTCCTGCATCGACGATTCAAAAAAATTCTCAATCGTGCCGAACTTCATCATTAGATTCCTCGACAAATCGAGAACAGGTTCTTCTCTTGTTCCGGTTCTCAGCAAAATCGCGAGCAGTTCAAAGTTTTCCATTTTTCCCGTGCCGAACCGAAGAAGTTTCTCGCGCGGTCTTTCTTCTTTCGGCATATCCTTTACGGAATACTTTTTATTCCCCTTTTCCGTGTACACGTTGTCTTTCATTTCAATAAATTGAATTATTAAAAATGACCCCTTGTCCGGTACTCCGAAAAAAATTTATTTAAGCCACTTGCCGAGCCAGTCGAAAAATGTTCTTTGCCACAGAACCCCGTTTTGCGGAGATAGCACCCAGTGATTTTCTTCTGGAAGCAGCAGCAGTGCAGCCGGAACGCCTCTGAGAACTGCGGCGTTGAACGCCTGCATGGCCTGCGTGTAAGCAATTCTGTAATCTTTTTCACCGTGAATTACCAGAATCGGCGTATCCCAGTTCTGCACGTATTTATGCGGAGAAATCGAATAACTCCTCTGCGCTATTTTATTGTTCGGGTCCCAGAACGGACCTCCCAAATCCCAATCAACGAACCACATTTCTTCGGTTTCGAGATACTGGCTTTCGAGATTGAACATTCCGTCGTGAGCGATGAACGCTTTGAACCTCTTGTTGTGGTTACCCGCGAGCCAGAAGACGGAGAAACCGCCGTAACTCGCGCCTACAGCGCCGAGTTTATCCGCGTCAACATACGGCTCTTTCGCGATGTCGTCAATCGCGCTCAGATAATCAAGCATATTCTGTCCGCCGTAGTCGCCGCTTATCTGCTCAAGCCATTCCATACCGAATGAAGGAACACCGCGCCTGTTGGGCGCGATTATAATGTAACCGTTTGCCGCCATAATCTGAAAATTCCATCTGTAACTCCAGAACTGGCTGACAATGCTTTGCGGTCCGCCCTCGCAGAATAGAAGCGTCGGATACTTTTTATTCGGATCGAAGTCAGGCGGATACACAACCCAGGCGAGCATATCCTTGTTGTCAGTTGTACGCACCATTCTTTTTTTCACTTCACCGATTTTCAAGCGGTCGAGTATTCCCTTGTTGACGAAACTTATCTCCAAAGCCTCTCCGTTTGAAGGATTAACTGAATATAATTCCGTCGGCTTCGACATTGACTGTCTTGTCGCTATCACACCGTTTCCGGCGACCCGCGCTTCGAGGTAGTTATGTACGCCGTCGGTTACTCTTGTAATTTTTCCCGACAGGTCATATCTGTAAATTTCTTCCGTGCCGCGTACTCCGCTAATGAAATAAATCGATTTCGAATCTTTCGTCCATTCGAGATTATCGGCACTCTGTTCGAAATCTCTGGTGCAATATATTTTTTCTTTTGAATCTACATTATAGATAAAAAGCCGCGTCTTATCGGATTCATATCCGTCGCGCTCCATGCTCGACCAGGCAATCATCTTTCCGTCGGGCGAAAACACCGGAGCGAACTCGAACCCTTTCATTCCTTCGGAAATATTTTCCGTTTTGTCAGAGTCGATATCGTACAGGTAAATTTCCGAATTCGTTGAGACCGCGTATTCTTTGCCTCTCATTTTCTTAGAAGCGTACACAATTTTCTTTGAGTCAGGACTCCAGTTAATCTGTTCGATTCCGCCGAAGGGCTTCATAGGCGTGTCCCAGCCCTCACCTTCGTTAATGTCTTTTCCGTCTTTAATGAGAGCGTTACCGTAATCCGAAACGAATATGTGGCTGTAGTTTCCGTCCTCCCATTCGTCCCAATGCCTGTACATTAGGTCGTTAATAATCCTCGCGTTGGATTTTGGCAAATCGGGATAAATGTCCTTCGCGGTTTTATCAATCTTGACGTCGGCGAGATAAAAAACTCTCGACATATCGGGCGAGTACTTGAAATCACTTATTCCGTCGGGAACATCGGAAATCTGTTTCGCGCCCGAGCCGTCGGGATTTATTTCCCATATCTGCGCCGAGCCGCTTCTAACGGAGACGAAGCCGATTTTCTTTCCGTCGGGTCTCCACTTCAAACCGAACTTTGAATCGGAAGATTCGGTCAGCCTCTTCTTATCGGAGCCGTCCGTTTTCATTACATAAAAATCGGTCTGTCCTTTGTTCATTTGCAGGTTGAAATACCTGACCGCGTACGCGACCATTGTACCGTCAGGCGAAACAGAAAATTCTGTGATTCTTCCGAATGACCAGAGTACTTCGGGCGTCATCAGTGGCGAAGAGACGACAGGCGGTTCATTGGAAATAATCGAAGGGAATTTATCCTGTGAATGAGTCATGCTCACTGCCAGGATTAAACAAAACAATACCGGAAATAATTTTTTCATTTTTTCGTTGGGATTTTTCTCAAATTATACAAAATAAAATTTCATTAAAACTGAAATAATTTTGAAAACCGTAGTAT
>DATMXZ010000008.1:0-2416 GCA_035561235.1 Ignavibacteria bacterium | reverse complement strand
GTTTTATGAAGCTTGTAATTTCAACTATCGTTTCCGCTGTCGTTTTACTGCTTCTTGCTTTTCTGTTTTATTCGGTTGTATTCGCGACCGGCCACATGAGCAGTTTTGTTCACATAATGCGCGGGGAAAGCGACCCCAAATTGTGGGCAAACATCGTCGGTACGCTGTTTCAGGGATTCTTCCTGAGCCTCGTGTACAAGATGCATTACAAGGGCGTGTCCCCGTTCAAGGAAGGATTTACTTTCGGCATCCTGATGGGTTTGCTGCTTTCTGTCCCGTATGTTTTCTTCATGTGGGCGAACTACCTCGTGAGGTATTACGGCGTCATTCTTGACGGCGTGGGAATGGGATTCAGAATCCTTGTAGCGTGCATAATAATCGGGCTTATTTTCGGCAAGAAGGAAGTCAAGCAGGCGTAAACGGCAGTACACAGGGTATTTAAGCGGACAAGGGTAATTATTTCCGTGGCAGCGGCAGATATTTATGCACCGCCATGTATGAATACGTTTGAAGCATCGAGTAAACGTATGTCCTCATTGAATCCGCAAGCGCGGTATTTTCGTTCAGGTAATTCGTAACGTCCCTCTTTCCGTATTTGTAAAGGGATTCGGGACCGTTGCTTCTTATTAGCAGAAAGTAGTCTTCCTTAATGCACCCTATCTTCGTATCCGCCGCGAAGAAAGAAAATGGCCTGCTCTCTTTCGTCAGGTCAATGCCCAGTGTGTTGTTCACGTACGGCATTGAAATGAATCCCATAAGCGTGGGAAATAAATCCATCTGAGTTCCCATCTTCGTATACGATTGCGGCTTTATGATTGCCGGAGAATAATAAATCATAGGCACGTGATGATATGAAAGAGATATCTCGTATGTCGGATCGAAATTCTGTCCGTGGTCGCCGACAATTACAAACACCGTGTTTCTGAACCAGTCTGTTTTTTGCGCATTTTTGAAGAACTCCGATAAAGCCCAATCAGTATACTGGAAAAGTTTGTCGTAATCATTCACGGCATCAGGCTTAAATCCCGCGTCCGAAGGCGGTTTCAGGGCTTCGTGCGTGGAAACGGTCAGAAGCACCGAAAGAAATGGTTTGCCCGATGAAGCAAGCGTGTCCATTTTTTTCAGTCCGTAATCGAACAGCACGCGGTCGCTCACGCCCCATTCCGTTGTTTCACCTTTTACGGGATAATCCTCGAAACCCACGACCTCATCGAAATCGTTGTTCAGGAAAAAGCCGTTCATGTTGTCGAACTTCCTGTCTCCCGTGCAGAAAAAAACGCTGTTGTATCCGTTTTCGTGAAGCACGTTCGATACGCCCGAGTGCTTCTGCCCCGCCGTTAACGGCGACGTCATCGCCTTGTTCTTCAGAACCGACGGCATTCCGTAAAGGCTCGAATAAAGTCCGTTGTGTGTGTGCATCCCGTCCGTATAAACGTTGTCGAAAACCGCCGATACTTTCATCAGGCTGTCGAGAAACGGCATCAGATTGTGCTCGTATCCGTAACGCTTCAGTTTAAAAGCGCTCAGGCTTTCGACGAGAAATATAACCACGTTCGGCTTTAACCCGGGATTATCGAACACGACGTCTCTCGCTATGGGCGATTCATATTTTGGATTTATATTCAGAGAATTCTGCGCGTTCTTTATCGCGTCTTCGTCGTTCAGATACGCGAGTTTCTTATCCTTGTAACTCGCGAAAAAACTGTAAACGGGATTCAATCCCAGTTGATTCGAAAAGGAAAAATTCGAAAAGAATGAATTCGCTACCCCCAAAGGCATAAGTTTTTCCCTTATCTCACCCCGCGCTCCCAGAAAGAGCAGGAATCCCGCAACGAGCGTGAAAAGTATTCTCACATAGACCGGTTCTCTCTTCGGAACCTTCCTGAAAATAGTTTTATTCGCGATTTTCTTCTGAAGAAATATATATAGAAACGCCGCTGCTAAAAATAATCCTATGAACGGGTAATACGTCGGCGTTGAGAATCGCGTTTTTATCATCAGCCCGATGTCCTCCGACCAACTGAGTATTCCGTTCGTCAGCCTTGAATTGAAGTAATCGAAATACGGAATATCGGCTGCGTGAATCGCGATCGCGAAAACATAGAACGCCGAAGCAATGATGAATGCCGACCAATAAAAAAACTTTCTTGCCGGCGTTATGAAACTGCCAAGCGTGAAGAATAAAAACGGTACCGACAGCATGTATGAATTCACAGCCGAATCAAAAAGACATCCGCGGTTGAAAAGAGCGTAAAGCATTACCGGAGCGTCAATGCCCTCCGTCTGGCTCTTGTTTATCCAGAGAAGAAGAAGTCGGAAGAGCGTGAACAATACCATCCCCGACAAAAAAGCGAGAAACAGAAATTTTATGTGTGCGGGAATAAACGCGCTTTTTAGATTTGTATTGTCTTTTTTT
>DATMXZ010000007.1:0-2825 GCA_035561235.1 Ignavibacteria bacterium | reverse complement strand
TGACGCATCAAGCAACATCACGATTAACAACAACACTTTCCAGAACTGCGTTGTCAACGGAACGGGAGCGTTCTCCGCAATATACCACGGAACGGTTGCCAGCATCAATATTTACGGAAATACAATCTCGGGGATAACGGGCGTGAGTTCGTTATACCCCATTTACAATTACGCGGGTACGGGAACAAATTATATTTACAGAAACAGTATTTCGGATGTTACGACTTCCGGGGCTTCCGCGTCCGTTTACTGTATATACATCACGAAGGGAACGAACTATATTTATAACAATTTAATTTATAATATTACTGCGCCCTTGTCTTCAGGCACGGCCGATCTTATACGCGGCATCAGTATAACTTCGACAACGGCATCGACGGTTAACGGAGTATATTTCAACACGGTGTATTTAAATTCAACGACAGGGGGCGCGAATTTCGGCTCATCTTGCATTTACCATACATACAATGCCGTATCTACCACAGCGGCGCTGGATATGAGGAACAATATACTTGTAAACAAATCCGCTGCTTTCGGCACGGGAATAACCGCGGCGTTAAGAAGAAGCGCGTCAACGGATTTACTAAATTTCTCGGAAATTTCGAATAACAATTGTCTGTATGCCGGAACCCTGGGCGTTTCGAATCTTATATATTATGACGGAACAAATTCCATACAATCTATTGCCGATTATAAATCGTATGTAACACCCAGAGAAAGTTCGTCATTCACCGAAGACCCTCCTTTCGTAAACGTGCTTATTCCTCCGTACGATTTGCACCTTAACGGAAATCCTTCATACTGTGTTAACGGCGGAATTCCGATTATCAATCCGATTTCAATTACGACGGATTTTGACGGAAGGGACAGAAATTCAACCGCGCCAAATGTAGGCGCTTTCGAATCCGAGCCTATAGCCGGGAAAGTGACACTGACTTCTCCCGCGAACAATTCAATCAACACGCCACTGAATCCGGTTCTTATCTGGCAAAAGGCATCAGGCAAAAAACTCAAAAACGATGCGAAGAGTATTCTCTGCTACTGGCTGCAATATTCCGCGGATTCATCTTTCAGTAACTCAATAATTGATTCGACTTTAACCGATACAGTAAAATCCCTTTCGGGATTATCGGCAGGAATAAAATATTTCTGGAAAGTAAGAGCAAAAAACGTAACAGGCTGGGGCGAATTCAGCGACATCTGGAATTTCACCACTTTAATCTCGGCGCCTTCCGCCCCGGCGTTGTTACTGCCTGTAAATAACGCCGTGAACCAGCCTTTAAGCGTGACGTTCATCTGGTCAAAGACGGTGGAACCGACAGTTGCAAACAGAAACATCAATATGGTGAAAGCACGTGACGGCGTAATGACAATTCTCGGCTATTGGTTTGAATTGTCAACAGATTCCCTGTTTTCAACGATAGTACAAAGAGACACTTTGTTAACCGATACAACTAAGACAATTTCAAGTTTAACAAACAACACGGAATATTTTTGGAGAGTAAAAGCTAAGAATCAGGCAGGGTGGGGAGAGTTCAGCGCAAAATGGAACTTCACAACCATTCCTCAAATACCTATAGCGCCCATCCTCTCCTCCCCCGGTAATTTTTCAAACAATGTTTCGCTTACACCAGTATTAAACTGGAATGCCGCGGCTTTCGCCACCGGTTACGGAATTCAGATATCTCAAGACAGTTTGTTTTCAAACACGGTTTTGGACACTTCGGTCGTTTCCGGAACATCGCTTACAGTTCCGGCTAACAAACTTACAGGGCTTACAAAATACTACTGGCGTGTAAATGCTTCAAACAACGCCGGAACAGGTCCCTGGTCTGAGCCCTGGAGTTTCACCACGCTCCAGAATCTCGTACTTAATCTGAAAGTTTATCTTGAGGGTTTCTGGAACGGCGGTTTGCATATTACCGATACGACAAGGATTTATCTCGCCGGTTCTTCCTCCCCGTTCCTGTTTGCCGACAGCGCGGTTGTACTATTGTCGTCAACAGGAAATTTAACCGCTGTGTTCAGCAATGTCCCAAACGGCAGTTATTTCATAGTTGTAAAACACAGGAACCATCTCGAGACCTGGAGCAAGGTTTCTCAGTTGTTCGCAACAAACACTGCGGTGAATTACGACTTCACCGTTGATTCATCCAGGGCTTACGGCGACAACATGAAGCGCAACGGGAGTTCGTGGGTATTGTACTCCGGAGACGCGAATCAGGACGGCTCAATAGATGCTCTTGATGCGGCAATTTTTATCGCTCAGTTTGGAAATACCGGATACTTTTCCTGTGACTTTAATGGAGACTTTTCAGTTGATGCGCAGGATGTTTCAATATTCGTAAGCAACTACGGACTGGCAAAATCATGTCCGGGAAGTATTAAAATGCGCGGAAACGAAATGCCTGAAAAAAACGCGATGCATAAAATAAAAAATAAGAAAACCATTGGTAAGGAATCCATCCGGAATTAAAATATAGGAAATAGAAATTCGCAATATAAATTTTTCAAAAGTAAAGGGTAAATTAAAATCTCATTCGAAAGGGTAAAGAAATGAAACAGATTATTCCGTGCGGTCATCTATTTGCCGCTGATTTTGTCTCGCCCGATTACAAAAAAAAATATCTCCTCCGATCGTTCTTCGCGACGTTGTTGCTAATGATTTTCATCTTGCCTGTTAACTCCCAGCCACTGACCGGAACAAAGACCATACCGGGTGATTATGCCACGATAAAGACCGCGGTTAACGCTCTCAACACTTATGGAGTAGGTACGGGCGGAGTTACGTTCAACGTTTCTGCCGGTTACTCCGAGTCTCTGGC
>DATMXZ010000006.1:0-2778 GCA_035561235.1 Ignavibacteria bacterium | reverse complement strand
CACTTGTTTTTATAAATGGCATTAAGAAAGTTAAAACCCGTAACTCCGGCGACAAGATACTACTCGATTTCTTCATTCGAAGAAATTACGAAGTCTACGCCCGAGAAGTCATTGCTGGCTCCATTGAAGAAATCCGGCGGTAGAAATAACCACGGCAGGGTAACTTCGAGATTCAGAGGCGGCGGACACAAGAGAAGATATAGAATTATTGATTTCAAGAGAGTGAGTTCCGAGGAAGCGAAGGTCATTGCGATAGAATATGATCCGAACAGAACCGCGCGAATAGCTCTTGTGCAATATCCCGACGGAAAGAAATCATATATTGTCGCTCCCGACGGAGTCAAGGTCGGAGAAATTATTCAGTCTTCCAACGAGGCTGAAATAAAGGCGGGCAACACGATGCAGATTTCGGCGATACCCGTGGGCACGTTCATTCATAACATTGAACTGAAACCCGAGAAGGGCGCGCAACTCGTGAGAAGCGCGGGAACGTCCGCTCAGATTGTCGCGAAGGATGAAAAGCATTGCCAGGTGAAACTGCCTTCAGGTGAAGTGAGAATGATAAAGAACGAATGCAAGGCGACGATTGGCGTTGTCAGCAACACTGACCACGAGAACATCAGTATCGGAAAAGCGGGACGCACGAGATGGATGGGCAAAAGGCCTCACGTTAGAGGCGTAGCGATGAATCCGATTGACCACCCGATGGGCGGCGGCGAAGGTAAAACTTCGGGCGGCGGTCATCCGGTTAGTCCCTGGGGTCTGCCTGCTAAGGGTTACAAGACTAGAAAAAAGAAAAATCTTTCAGACAAATATATTGTTAAGAAAAGGAAATAAACAATGTCCAGATCATTAAAGAAAGGTCCATATTTAGATTTTAAACTTCTCGATAAAGTCGATAAGTTGAATGACAAGAAGCAGAAGAAGGTAATCAAGACCTGGTCGAGAGCATGCACTATTACTCCGGATTTTATCGGACACACGTTTGCCGTCCACAACGGCAACAAGTTCATCCCGGTATTTGTAACTGAAAATATGGTCGGACACAAGTTAGGCGAGTTTTCGCATACGAGGACGTTTAGAGCCCATTCAGGACAAAGAAAAGAAGAAAAAGCAGGAGGTGCAAAGTAATATGGAAGCAAAAGCGATAAAGAGATACATTCCTTCATCCCCCCGGAAAATGAGACTTCTCGTAGATTTAATAAGAAATAAATCAATCGAAGACGGTGTGAACATACTGAAATTCTCGAAAAAACATTCTGCAAAAGTAATTGAAAATACTTTGATTTCCGCATATTCGAACCTGATTAAGAAACTTGATACAGGCAGGCTGAACAGGAATGAGGTGCTCGTGAAGGAAGCGTTTGTTGACGGCGGTCCGGTGCTCAAAAGGATGCTGCCGGCTCCTCAGGGAAGAGCGTACAGGATAAGAAAACGCTCGGCTCATCTTACGATTATTGTGGAAAATATTGAACAAAAAAATTAATAAATTAAATTTTTAGGAGATTCTTTGGGACAAAAGACAAATCCGGTTGGTTTTAGATTAGGGGTCATAAATACTTGGGACTCCAATTGGTATGATGAAAAGAGTTTTTCGGGAAAATTGAAGGAAGATTCCCTCATAAGGGGATACCTCAAGAAAAGACTCGAGAAAGCCAGCGTAGCCAAGGTCTTGATTGAAAGAACGCTGAAGAAAATTACGCTTACTATCAGCACTTCCAGACCTGGGTTTGTTATCGGAAAGAGCGGAAAAGAAATCACCCAGTTGGAAAACGAAATCAAGCAGATAACTAATAAGGAAGTTAAGATAAACGTTGAAGAAATAAAGAAGCCTGAATTGAGCGCGCACCTCGTTGCGGAAAATATTTCGTCTCAGATTTCAAGCAGAGTTTCCTTCAGAAGAGCGATGAAATCAGCCATCACCTCAACTATGAGAATGGGCGCGGAAGGCATCAAGGTAATGTGCAGCGGCAGGCTCGGCGGCGCGGAGATAGCAAGGTCGGAGCAGTATAAGGAAGGAAGAATTCCCCTGCAGACCCTGAGAGCGGATATTGATTACGCATCGGTAACGGCGCATACGATTTACGGAGCAATCGGTGTCAAGGTATGGATATGCAAAGGCGAAAAACTTACTAAATAAAGAAAATAATCGGAGTATATAAGTTATGTTAATGCCCAAGAGGGTTAAGTTCAGAAAAACCCAGAAAGGTAACAGAAGAGGGAAAGCCAACAGAGGCAATCTCGTAGCGTTCGGTTCGTACGGAATGAAGGCGATGGAAGCTGCCTGGATAACGGACAGACAGATTGAAGCGGCAAGAATAGCCCTGACAAGGTTTATGAAGAGGGACGGAAAAGTCTGGATAAGAATATTTCCCGATAAGCCCGTTACGAAGAAACCCGCTGAAACGAGAATGGGTAAGGGTAAAGGCGCTCCCGAATACTGGGTTGCCGTTATTCAGCCGGGCAAGATTATGTTTGAAGTAGACGGCGTCACGGACAAGGTCGCGGAAGAGGCGTTCAGGCTCGCTTCGCATAAGTTACCCATTAAAACAAAGTTTGTAAAAAGAATAGTATAACAAAAAATCGCAGGCATTATGAAGTTTTATCAAATAAAAGACATGGCGACACCGGACCTCAAGATTGCTTTGAAAGAATCATCGGAAGCGCTTGAGAATTTCAGGTTTCAGCATGCATCGGGACAACTTGAAAATTATAAGGCAATGATGAACGCCAAGAAAGACATAGCCAGAATACTGGGTGTCCTTCGTCAAAGAGAGT
>DATMXZ010000005.1:0-5030 GCA_035561235.1 Ignavibacteria bacterium | reverse complement strand
TAATAAAAGATATATCTGAAAGAAAGAAAACACAGGAAAAAATAAAAGAATCCGAATCAAAATACCGCGCGATTTTCGAAAACACGGGAACGGCAACTGTCATTATAGACGAAAATAAATTCATCACTCTCGCGAATTCTAAATTCGAGGAACTTTCAGGATGGACTAAGGGTGAACTCGAGTATAAAATGAAATGGACTGAATTCGTCGCGAAAGAGGACCTCGATATGATGATCCAAAACAGCAAACTTCGCGCCGGAGGCGATGCCGGAGCGAAAAGGTCATATGAATTCCGGTTTCTTGATAAACAGGGCAATATTAAGGATATTTTGTTGTCTGTTGACAGAATTCCCGGAACGGATAAAAGCGTTGCATCTCTTCTCGATTTAACGGAAAGAAAAGAAGCGCAGCGCGACTTATTGTATAACCGCCGGCAACTGGATTCGATTTATAACACCGTTGGCGACGTGATTTTCTTGATTGAAGTGGAACAAAACGGCAATTATCGCTTCATTAGCGTTAACAAAACATTTCTGAGCGTTTCAGGCCTTAGCGAATCCGACGTGCTTGGAAAACTTGTAAAAGATGTAATCCCCGAGCCGTCTCTTACTGTTGTTTTGTCAAAGTACAATGAAACTATAAAGAATAGAAATATCGTTAGATGGGAAGAAACCACTAAATACCCGGCAGGTTTAGTAACGGGCGAAGTAAGCGTTGCGCCTGTTTTCGATGACGAAGGTAATTGCACACATCTTGTCGGCTCGGTCCATGACATAACTGACAGAAAAAATACGGAGAATATACTTCGCGAGTCGGAGAAAAGATACCGGCTGCTTTTTGAACACAATCCCGTTTCAATGCTCATTTACGAACGCGAATCATTAAACCTTTTGTCCGTGAACGAGGCTTTTGTTAAACACTACGGCTACAGCAAGGAACAAATTGCCTCTATGAGACTGCCTGATCTGTACCCCGAAAATCAGAAAAAAGCAATCGTGAACTTTGCTGACGGATTGGAAGGTCACGTCAACGCCGGAGAGTGGAATCATTTGAAATCGGACGGCAGCCTTATTAATATCATCGCCGTTTCACACGATATACTTTTTAATGAAAAAGAGTGCCGGATTGCCGTTGTGTATGATATTACGGATATGAAAAAAGCGGAAAAGGCGCTGCGCGAAAGCGAAGAAAAATACAGAACTCTTTTCGATACCGCAAGCGACGCTATTATGTTGATGTCTGATGACCGTTTTATCGACTGCAACAGGAGAACGCTTGAAATGTTCGGTACAACCCGGGAAAAAATAATCGGTATGCGGCCGTGGGAATTGTCTCCCGAATATCAGTATGCCGGCGAAAATTCCAGAGAAAAAGCCGCTATGTATGTGCGTGACGCTGTTAACGGAAAACCGCGGTTTTTTGAATGGAAACACAAGAAAGAAGACGGCGCCGTTTTCGATGCCGAAGTGAGCCTCAACAGCATTGTTCTTGAAGGGAATATTCTTATTCAGGCTATTGTAAGGGATATTACGGAAAGAAAACGCATCGAACAAGAAATAAAAAACCTTAACGATGAACTTGAAAATCGTGTCCTGGAAAGAACTCTCCAACTTGAAGAATCAAACAAAGAACTCGAAGCCTTTTCCTATTCCGTCTCACATGACCTCAGAGCGCCTTTGAGGGCTATATCCGGATTTTCCAAAATCCTGAAGGAAGATTATTTCGGTAAATTCGATGAGGAAGGAAAGGAGTGTCTTTCGGATATACTTAGTAACTCGGAAAGGATGGCGGCTTTGATAGATGACCTGCTTGAACTGTCAAGATACGGGAGAAAAGTTCTGGATAAAACAACGATTAAAATGAAAGAACTGTTCATCAGCATATTCGATGAAGAAAAGAAAACCGCGTCGAACGAAAATATAAAATTTTTAGTAAAGGATTGCGGTGATGCCGTCGGCGACTATTCGTTGATTAAACAGGTTGTGGTTAATCTTCTTTCCAATGCGATTAAGTATTCTTCGAAAAATCCGTTCCCTGAAATTGAAGTCGGCTCTTATTTTGAAGGAAAAGATATCGTTTACTTCGTCAGAGACAACGGCGTAGGATTTAATATGAAATATGTTCATAAATTGTTCGGGGTATTTCAGCGATTGCATAATCAGGATGAATTCAAGGGAACAGGCGTCGGCCTCGCAATAGTGCATCGCATAATATCAAAACACTATGGAAGGGTCTGGGCGGAAAGCGAACCGGGAAAAGGCGCCGTGTTTTATTTTACTCTTCCGGTTGATTGAACAAAAAACGGAGTAACGAATTAAAAATATTTAAAAACATATTTAAAAAACGAAAATGGAATCTAAACCCGTTGAAATACTTTTGATTGAAGATGATCCGAGCGATATCAAACTTACATTGAAGGCTCTTCAGAAATACAGCCTCGCGAATAAAGTTACGGTCCTGAAAGACGGAGAGGAAGCGCTGGAGTTTCTTTTCTCCGAAGGAAGGTATGAAGGCAGGGATAATAAAAATATGCCTAAAGTGATTTTCCTTAACCTGAAATTGCCGTTTGTCGACGGAATCGAAGTTCTTCGCAGAATTAAATCCGACGAAAGCACGAGAAGAATTCCCGTCGTGGTTGTTACATCTTCAAGAGAGAACAGGGATATAGAAGAATGTTACAAACTGGGCGTTAACAGTTATATCGTTAAACCTATTGATTTTGAGAAATTCCTTGAATCGGTCTCAAACCTCGGTTTATACTGGGTGCTGATGAACGAATCTCCGTTTTGATTTATCAAGAAATTTTAAATATTACATATTATGAATCCGAAAATAAAAATTCTTCTGGCAGAAGACAACGTAAACGATGTGAAGTTGCTCGAAAAGGAATTCAAAAAAGAGAAACTTGACTACGATTTGCTTGTAGCCGATAATGAATCGGATTTCAGGGAAATAATTGAACGGCATAAACTCGATTTAATCCTGTCTGACTATACGATGCCCGATTTTGACGGAATGACAGCGCTTCGAATCAGAAATGAAGTGTCGCCTCTGATACCTTTTATAATCGTGACGGGCTCGATTAATGAAGACACTGCCGTTAAATGCATCAAGGCGGGAGCCGATGATTATGTTATAAAAGAGCATATCGGCAGAATTACCTCGTCGATTAAATCGGCTCTGGAAAAATATGAATTGAACCTCGAAAAAGAAAAGGCTCAGAATGCTTTGATTGAGAGTGAGAAAAAATACAGGAATCTTGTCGATAATCTCTCAGTTGGAATTTATCAGATATCCCCTGACGGAGCCGTGCTTCAGGTAAATCCCGCGTTTAGAAAATTGATAGGTCTTAAGGAGGATGAAAAAAATAAATTTTCACCCGAGTCGTTGAAAAAGTTTTCCGCCTGGGATTTTTATCCCGACAATTCTGTAAGAGATGATATTTTGAAGACAATTATTGAAAAAGGTGAAATTCAAAACAAGGAAATTCAGATATATGATTTGAATAAAAATCTTATCTGGGTGTCGATTTCTTCAAGGGCGAGATATGACGATAAAGGAAATCTTCTGTGGATTGACGGTGTGATGGAAGACATATCGCAGAGAAAAATGTCGGAAGCCGAACTGATTGAAGCAAAAGAGCAGGCGGAAGCGGCGAACAGATTGAAATCGAATTTTCTCGCGAATATGAGCCACGAACTGAGAACTCCTATGGTGGCTATTCTTGGATTCTCCGACCTGCTTCAAGAAGAAATAGAAAACAATGAGCAGAGACAAATGGCGGAAATGATTTCAAGAGGAGGCAGAAGACTTAAAAACACGCTTGACCTCATACTTGATCTCTCGAGAATTGAATCGGGAGGGCTTATTACGGACGTTAGTCCGCAGGATGTTACGCCTATAATAAATTCGGTTTACAGTTTTTACAAAATGATCGCCGAGAGAAAAAAGTTGAAATTTGAAATCGAAACAGACGGCAATCTTATCGCGGATATTAACGCCTCGATGCTGGAAAAGGTTCTTGCAAACCTTGTCGAAAACGCCGTCACTTACACGAAAAAAGGAAATGTGAAAATAACTGCTGGAACAAAAACATCGGAGAGGGAACATCTCGTGTTCGTTAAAGTAGTTGATACGGGAATAGGAATAGACGAAAATATGTATGACCTCATTTTTGAACCCTTCAGACAGGTGAGCGAAGGTTACAGCAGGGAATACGAAGGTACGGGATTGGGACTCTCTATAACGAAAAAATATGTCGAACTGATGAAAGGTAAGATTGAGGTCGAGAGCAAACCGGGAAGAGGTTCGACCTTTACCGTATATCTTCCGGGCTGCGCGGATGTATCGCAGGCAAAAAAATCTAATTACGCGAATAATCAACAGCCCGCCGGAATTTTTAACGGAATTAAAACCGGCAAAAGAATTTTGCTCGTGGAAGATGACGAGTCAAATGCCATTATGATATCACGGATTCTCCAGAACGTATGCCCGTATGACGCCGTCGATTCAGGCGAAGACGCAATTTTGAAATGCGAAAATAACAAGTACTCTTTGATACTGATGGATATTGGACTGCGGGGTATCAGCGGTATCGAAGCGGCAAAAAAAATCAAAAGCCTGCCCGGATGTAAAAATGTTCCTATCGTCGCCTTGACCGCGTTTGCAATGGTCGGCGATAGAGAAAGAATTCTTAATGAAGGATGTGACGATTACATATCAAAACCTTTCGAGATAAAACGGTTTGTGACATTGATTAAAAAGTATCTGAACTCTTGACGTTATGCTTTGATAGTCCGTTTGTAATGATTCGTTGATTCTTCGGCAATCTCAAAGGTGCTGTATTCTTTATGTTTTTTAAATTCGGAGAAATAAAGGAATCCGGTGATTGATGCGGAGGGAAAGAAAATTATACCCCCGTATTGCGGGTTGAAATATCCGGGAAAACAAAGTTATGCTTTTTCTTTACGGTACATGATGAGAAATAATTATTACGGCTTTGTTTTATACAAATACATTTCACACCGTGG
>DATMXZ010000004.1:0-2623 GCA_035561235.1 Ignavibacteria bacterium | reverse complement strand
TATGTTTTCTTTCGGGATAACGGATTGTTTTTACCGTTTTTTATGTTATATCTATACAGGTAAGTCAGGAATTATGTGTAATTTACCAGCCTGAAAGAAAGGAGAAAAATCAATTATTGAAAGACGGAAAAACCAATTTAAAGATGGATAATCAAATAAACACGAAAAGAAAAGACAGTACAGATACCGGCGCGGAATACAGAAATGAAGTGCTGACGGATTACAGGATTGCCTTTGAAAGCCGGCAGGCAAGTTTGCTTGGAAGGAAAGAGACGCTGATGGGAAGAGCGCAGTTCGGAATTTTCGGCGACGGTAAAGAGGTAGCACAAATCGCGATGGCAAAAACGTTCAGGAACGGGGATTTTCGTTCGGGATATTACAGGGACCAGACGTTCGCGTTTTATACGGGAATGTCGGACCTGCGTCATTTCTTTTATCAGTTATACGGCGAGACGGACATAACGAAAGAGCACGCCTGCGGAGGCCGTTCAATGAATAACCATTTCGCGACAAGGCTGCTCGACGATAATGGAAAATGGAAAAATCTAATGCAGATGAAGAACACCTCATCGGACATAGCGCCAACGGCGGCTCAGATGCACAGGCTACTCGGATTGGCATACGCGTCGAAACTATACAGGAACAATCCCGGATTATCGCATCTCAAGGAGTTTTCGGTTAACGGAGACGAAGTCGCATTCGGAACGATAGGAAACGCGAGCACGGCGGAGGGTGTTTTTTACGAAGCGGTGAACGCGGCGGGAGTGCTGATGGTTCCGCTCGCAATTTCAATATGGGATGACGGTTTCGGAATATCGGTTCCGAACATATATCAGATGACCAAATCGAACATATCGGAAATACTCAGCGGTTTTGAATATCACGAAGAACTCAAGCAGGGTTTTCTGATTTACAGGGTGCCCGGATGGGATTACGAAAAACTCGTTGAAACATACAGGAAGGGCATCGAGGAAGTCCGTGAAAAACACATACCCGCGATATTCCACATAACGGAAGTAACGCAGCCGCAGGGGCATTCTACGAGCGGCTCGCACGAAAGGTATAAAACGAAAGAAAGGCTTCAATGGGAAAAGGATTTTGACTGTCTCGTGCAAATGAAAAGGTGGATGATAAAGAAAGGTATCGCATCCGAAGAAGAAATAACACGCATTGAGGAGGAAGCGAAAGTCAACGTGAAGAAAATTCAGCAGGAAGTTTGGAACGATTACTGCGATCCGATAAAAAAAGAAAAGAATGAAACCCTGAAACTTATACAGGAGGTTGCAAACAAGAGCGCTTCAAAGGATATTGTTGAGAAGATAAAGAGTGAACTAGCGAGGTCAACGGAGAACGAAAGAAAGATAACCGCATCCGCGGCATTCGATGTATTGATCGCGACGAGAAACGAGAACACATCGGAGAGGAAGAGACTTAATGACTGGTACAACAATTATCTGAAAGAAAATGAAGAAAGGTTCAACACATATCTTCACAGCGTTTCCGACGAAAGCCCTCTGCTTGTAAAGGAAGTGAAGCCGGTTTACAAACCTGACTCACCGATGGTTGCGGGCAGGGAGGTGCTGCTTGCATTTTTTGATGAAGTCTTCCGCCGCGACCCGAGGGTTTTCGCAATAGGAGAAGATGTCGGTCAATTGGGGGACGTTAATCAGGGGATGGCCGGGCTTCAGGCGAAATACGGGGACATAAGGATTACCGATACGGGAATCCGCGAGCAGACTATCGTCGGACAGGGAATCGGCGCCGCGCTTCGCGGATTGAGGCCCATAGTCGAGGTGCAGTATCTTGATTATCTGTTCTACGCTTTGCAGATTCTGACGGACGATGTCGCGAACCTGCATTACAGAACGCGCGGAGGACAGAAAGTGCCGATGATTATAAGGACACGCGGACACAGGCTCGTAGGAATTTTTCATTCCGGTTCTCCGATGGGGACGATTATAAACAGTCTGAGGGGAATACACATCTGCGTACCGAGAAACATGACACAGGCTGCGGGATTGTACAACACGCTTCTGAAATCGGACGACCCGGGTATGGTAATAGAAAGATTGAACGCGTACAGGTTCAAGGAAAAACTTCCTTCAAACATAGCGGACATACACGTACCGTTAGGTGTGCCGGAGATAATGAAGGAAGGAAGCGATATAACACTGGTTTCATACGGAGCGACTCTGGATATAGTTCTTCACGCGGCGGAGAAACTCGCGCAGATGGGCATATCGGCGGAAGTAGTCGATGTTCAGACATTGCTGCCTTTCGACAGGTTCGGCGTGATACTCAAGTCGATTCAGAAAACAAACCGTGTGCTGTTCGTTGACGAGGACGTGCCGGGAGGTGCGACTGCGTATATGATGCAGCAGGTTATCGACGAGAAGGGCGGGTATCAATATCTCGATTCGAAGCCGCAATGCCTCAGCGCAAAACCGCACAGACCGCCGTACGGAGTTGACGGCGACTATTTTTCGAAACCGAACGTCGAAGACGTCATTAAATCGGTTTACGGAATAATGCACGAGGCGAATCCGTCGAAGTACAAAATGTTTTTCTAAGAAATATATCGGTTATATCATAAGCAGGATTCTTTGAGAGTCCTGCTTTTTTT
>DATMXZ010000003.1:0-6211 GCA_035561235.1 Ignavibacteria bacterium | reverse complement strand
ATCCTAATTGTTCGTAATAAAACAGATTTGTTTTAACAGCGTATTATGAGAGATATTTTTTGCGGGCATCGGAATTCTTATTCCTGTTTTTCCTCTATGCTTATTATTTGTTCGTTCGATGTAAGAATTATTTCGGGTTTTCCCTTGTATTCTTTTATCTCTCCGTAAACGGTAAGCACGCACCCTTCCTTGATTTTGCTGACGTCAACCTTCGCGTCGCTGAAAACCGCGGCGGTGAATGTCTGGTTCGGAGACTTCTCGTCGAAGTTTATGAATGTATTGCCTTTCTGAGATACAAAAACACCCGACACGACACCCTTTACCTGAAGAGTCTTTCCTATGTAGTTTCCCGCTTCCTTCGATGATACCTGCTCCTGCGAATATGACGCGGACGCGGATATCAGAAATATAGCGATTATTAGAAGCAATGTTTTTTTCATCTGTGTAAAATAAAATTTTTATGATTTTTCAAATAACGGACGATTTCGTTTCGGGATACGGTCTTCACCCGTCTCGATGAACCGTGTCCGGAGCAAATGCCGGAATACAGACGGATACGTATTTCGCTCCGCCCTCGTCAGGCGAACTGTATTGCACCCATTCGTTCTTATTAACTATTATGCATTGCCCCGCGCGGACGTCCTGTTCAGCGTCCTTTGTTTTTACGTGAAGACAGCCTTCGAGCACGAGAGTGTATTCGTCGAATTCAGGTGTCTGTCCGGGTTCCGTCCAGCCCTGAGGACTCTGCATTCTCGCTATGCTTATATCCGCGCCGCCTGTATTTACGGCGCCGACAAACTCCTCGATAATTTTTTCCTTGTTCCCCGCCGCTTTAATTAGCGAGGATTTACTGATGTATTTTGCCATTAACCAAATTACGAAATTAATGCAAAAGAGTAAAAACAAAAAATTTCATTCCGCGGTAGTCCTTCCATTCGTTTGAAGCAAGTCCCGCTTTCCTGCAAAGACTCGAAAGAAAATCGCGGCTGTCCGTAAAATGCTCCCATACCTGCGGCAGATAGACCGCCCCCCGCAAATCTTTCCTGATAATCAGTCCTTTGCCTTTGATTTCACCCAGCAGGCTTTCCGCATCGGCAGGCTTGAACGGCTCGGGCTCCGAAAGGACAGATACTTCGTAAGTAATTCCGGAAAGTTCGCTTTCCGTAACGGGTGAAAATCTGTAATCCCTCGATGCGGCAGCAATCGCGTTGTCTATTATGCTTTCGTACAGCGTGCCGGCAGGTTCTATTGTGCCGATGCATCCGCGTAGATTATCGTTGTAATCCAGAGTCACGAAACAGGCGAGTCTCTTCATCAATGCCGGCGGAATCTCCTTCAGTTCCGCCCTCTTGCCCGTTTTCACAAAAAGTTCAACGGCGGCTTTTGCAAGTTCAGACATTGTCTGAGTGTCTTTTTCAGAGAAATACTTTTCCATTATCTTCATTCATAAAAAATTATTGACGAGTAGCCGACTACCGACGTTCTGTCGCTTATAACGTCGCCAGAATTCCTGTAGTCGAGAAGACGTGTTTTCCATTTTTTCCTTTCAGCCAGATGTATAACCGCCTCAACGGCGTGCGGCGAGTCTATCTCGGCGCTCCCGATGTTTTCCGCCTTCAGATTCAGAATTGAATCAATGCTGTATTTGTCGAGTTTAACCGCCGTATCATAAGAATGAAAGTGACTAAGGTCAACCGATACTACAATCACCGTATTTTCGTCCGTGTATTTTTCGAGAGTCTTTGAGAATTCAACGGGGTCCACGTTTCCTACGACAACAGGCAGTATGCTGAACTCTTCAAGCGCCCGCTGGAGAAACGGCACTTCAATTTCTATGGAATGTTCGTTTGAATCCGCCTGCGGAACGGAAACAACTTCCTTTTCCCTGAGGAACGATTCTGTATCGGAGGAAAGTTTCACTTTCCCGAGTGGCGTCGCGTAATATTCGTAAGCAATAAGGCAGGCGCCTCTTAACGCGTACCGGTGAGATGTTCCGAGAATTATAACTTTCTTCGTGCCGCGCGGAATCTGCCTGAATGAATAAGCCGCTGTCTGCCCGGAAAACATATAACCGGCGTGCGGTACGACGACCGCTCTCACGTTGAGCCCCTCTTGTTTTACGCCTCCAAGATAATAATCAATTTCATCCGCGAGAGTCCCGGGATTGTCGGAGTACCAGGTGCCCGAAAAAACGGGTCTTCTGATTTTTTCTTTCATAATATTTTTCAGTTAAGCAGTTCGGGACGGTACTCGAAGTGCATAGTGTCATAATGATACCACTTGCCGCCCCATATAAATCCGTGCCTTTCGAAAACTTCAACTACTGCCATGGGTATCCGGTTTTTGTATGTCATCGATTTGTCCCACTGCCAGTAATCTGAATATGCCGTGTTTATATCGATTGATATGCCGTACGAATGCGTGCTCATTCTGTTCGTGCCCGCTATTTTTCTGTAGTTGAACGTGCCTGCCGTTTTTTTAACGTACTTGAGATATTTATCCTCAAGAGATAGAAGTTCCTTCGCGACTTCTTTCATTTTACCATCGACTCCGTTTACGGAAGACACCTGAACTTTATCGCCTGACGGCGACCAGGTGATGGTTACAAGGTTTGCCTGAACTTCTGATTTTGTCGTTCCATACATCTTCGAGAAAAACGATTCGCACCTGATTCTCCCCGGCTCAAAGTTTTCGGCGGGCGGCTCGTCCCAGTCGGGACCGGGAGTGTATTCCTGAAACATCATGTCTTCAAGGTCCGCGTTATCGAGTTTTTCCTCAAAAGTCTTTTGCACGCCGTCGTCGTAAATCATTGACGTACCGTCTTTCCAGTACAGATGGTTTTCATCGGCGCGTTCGAGAAAATCGGGATATGCGCTCAGCAGCCGCTTAAGTCCCGAAGGAATTTTCGAAGTATCGCTTTTGACCGTTGAGCCTGTTTGTTTGTTCTTGTCGGGCGCCCGCGACTCCGCGTTCCTGCACTCAAAGGACGCAATCAGGGGCGTTATAAACAATAGGATGAGAATGACGAGGTATTTTCTTTTATACATTTCCCGCATAAACGTGATTAAGATATTTGCTTGCTGTTTTTTGAAAATCGTTAATTAATTCGAGAGGCGTCGGGTCAAAGTCCATCTTGTATCTCGGAAACGCGCGTGATATGTGCAGAACTATATCCCTGTCGAGTCCCGCAAGGAAGCCGCACATCGCCGTGAATTCTTCCCTGTCGTCGTTCAGTCCTTCAATGAGCAGAAAAGTAACTTCGAGATGTCTTTTCTTTTCCGAAATTATTTCTATCGCGCGTTTCGTCGTCTTTATTTCGCCGCCGCATATTTTTCTGTAAAAATCAGGATTGAACGACTTGAGGTCTATGTTGAATGCGTCTATGTATTCAACCAGTTTAACAAGCGGCTCTTCGTTAATCTGTCCGTTCGAAACCGCGACAGTTTTGATTCCGTTCTTTTTACACAGTTCAGCGATGTCAATCATGTACTCGAAAAAAATTGTCGGCTCGTTGTAAGTGAACGCGACGAACTTATATCCGCTGTTAAGACAGATTGAAAGGATTTGCTCAGGACTCACTTCAGTAATGTTATCGAAGTCTTCCTTTTCGAACTGCTGGCTTATGTCGAAGTTCTGGCAGAACCTGCAGTTGAGATTGCAGCCGAGTGTGCCGACTGAAAGTATCTTAGCGCCGGGATGAAAATGGTACAGCGGCTTTTTTTCAATCGGGTCAAGATGCAGGGCTACAGGCTTCGAATAAGTAAGAGCGTAAAGTTTGCCCGAAAAATTTTCCCTCGTTCCGCAGACCCCGACCCCGCCGTCGGGAATCCTGCAGGACTTCGGACATAGCAGGCATTTGACCTTGCCGCCCGATTCCGATACGTAAAATGACGCTTCTTTCATATCAAAGATTGTTTAAAATAAATCCCGTTATCCTTTTGAAAAGATGATAACGCGTGTTGCCTCCTACTATGCTGTGATTTCTGTCAGGATATATCTGCATTTCGAATTGCTTGTTTGAACTTATAAGTTCTTTTACGAATTCCATCGTGTTCTGGTAATGAACGTTATCATCTGCCGAACCGTGAACTATAAGGAGTTTTCCCTTTAATTTGTCCGCGTGAACCAAAGGCGCGTTGTTGTCGTAACCTTCGGGATTGTCCTTTGGAAGACCGAGATAGCGTTCCGTATATATATTATCGTAAAGCCTGAAAGACGTGACGGGAGCGACAGCGACTGCGAGTCTGAAATATTCCGCGCCTTCCGTGATGCACAGAGACGACAAGTATCCGCCGAAACTCCACCCCCATATACCGATTCGTTCCCTGTCAATGAAATCAAGACTTCCGAAATATTTCGCCGCTTCTATCTGGTCCTTTAATTCAAGTTCTCCCATCCTCCCGTGAATTTGTTTCTCGAAATCCGTTCCGCGTCCGCCTGTTCCGCGTCCGTCAACACAGGCTATTACGTAACCCTTGCCGCAAAGCGTCTGATACCACATGTAATCATTCCCGCCCCACGTGTTCAGTACCGACTGCGAGCCGGGACCGCCGTAAACATACATGAGAAGAGGATATTTTTTCGCGGTTTCGATTTGATGCGGCTTCATTATCCAGCCTGTCAGTTCAATCCCGTCGGACGTTTTGAAAGTAAAGAATTCCTTTTTTACGAGTCTGTATTCTTTCAGTTTTTCTTTTAATTTCTTGTTGTCATTTATGGTTCTTACTTCTCTGCCCGCGTTGTCGTAAAGTATCTGCGATGAAGGCGTGTTCGCGTCCGAGTTGCTAAGTATATAATATTTAAGATTGTTTGTAAAAAGTATATTGTTGTATCCGGTTTTATCCGAAATCTTTTTCTTATCCGAGCCGTCGAACTTTACGGAGAATACGTCTCTGTTATATGGCGCAGACGCGTAAGCGCAATAGTATAGAATGCCGTTAATCCCGTCGGTTCCTTTTATTTCGCTGACGCCGCTGACTTCATCCGTCACGCGGTTCATCACGCTTCCGTCCTTCGCGTGCAGGTAAACGTTCGCGGCTCCGTCCTTATCCGTAATGTGCAGAAATCTTCCGTCATTAAGAAAGTGAAGGTCAAAAGATTCTCTTATGTAATATTTGTTCTCGTCCGTATGAACAGTGCGCGATGAACCCGTCTCCGCGTCGGCGAACAGAATATCAAGTCTGTTCTGCTGCCTGTTGAGCCTGATTATGGACAGGACGCCTTGAGGGGTCCATTTAATTCTCGGGATGTAAATATCCTGATTCTTTCCGATATCAGCAATAACGGATTTGCTTTTCTTCAAATCATAAACGTGAATCGTAACAATCGAATTGCTTTCTCCCGCTTTAGGATACTTGTACTTCGATTCGTTCGGATAAAGTTCGCCGTAATAAGTCAGATTGAACTCGCGGACGCCCGATTCGTCGAAACGGATATACGCGAGTTTTGTGCCGTCGGGTGACCACTCAATCGCTTCTGATAGTCCGAGTTCCTCCTCGTAAACCCAGTCGGGCACACCGTTGATGATTTTATTCTGCTCACCGTCCTTGGTAATCTGCTTTTCTTCCATTGAAGCAAGATCAACCAGAAAAATATTGTTGTTCATCACGTACGCCGCGAAATTCCCGTCAGGCGAGAGTTCTGCCGTACGCGCCTTGCCCGTCTTTGTCATACGGATTATTGAATTCTTTGACGCGTCGAATATGTAATAATTCGACACGACTGACTTGCGGTATATTTTCTCGGCATCGGTTGAAATCAGAATCTTCCTTTCGTCCCCGGAAATTTTGTAATCGAAAATATCTATATCGTTCCTGCCGGTTTTTCTTTTAAATTCGCTGCCGTCAAGAAGCGTACGGACAAATTTTCCCGTTTCGTATTCGTATATATTTATCGACAGGTCGTCTTCGAGGTATGAATAATGAATTCCGTCCGGCATTGACCTGTAATCGGGCAGCCCCGATGAAGTGAACTCGGGCTTCAGGTATATCGACTCAAGCGTAACCTCTTTATCCTGCGCCGCAGCCGTAACGGACAGAACGGATATGAACAATGACAGAAATATTTTCGTGAACTTGGACATCAAAATGATTTTTATTTATAAGGAAAATTATTTTATCGCCGATTTAAATGAAAAATAACCTCAAGCGCGATTAGAACGAATCGTACAGGAAATTTTTCGACACTTTCTGATAGCGATACTCTGAAGGAC
>DATMXZ010000002.1:0-2265 GCA_035561235.1 Ignavibacteria bacterium | reverse complement strand
CGCAGCAACAGAGCAAAAAAAAAGATATTTTCAGAAAAAGAAATTTCATTTTTCTATTGTAAGGGAAATCGTTCTTTCCGCGGTATTTCCTTTAAGAATATTTCCGCCTGTTTCTTCCCTGTCGGTATTGACCTGAACGGTAATAGTATATTTTCCAGGAGCGAGTTTTCCGGTTTCAATTTCGACGCGCTTATTGAGTTCGTAGTAAACGGAAATTTCCTGACTGACGTTTTTAATCACTTCGGATTTTTCATCCGTCAGCGTGGAAACTATGTTGCCGATGTAAGCGGCATTTCCTTCCCGTTTCAGTTCTGCAAACAGAATAATTTTGCTTCCGTTGTATGAACAGGTGAGATTTGAAAAGTTTATTCCTGTCGAGACTTTTCCTCTTCTGTAGTTAAGTGCGATGACGGAGCGGAATTCAACGCCGAGACCCGCGTCTATATTTTCCTTTCCTGCGGAGTCGTTCAGGACAACCTGTTTTGATTTGATGACAGGGCGTCCCCAGTATTCGCCGTCCTTAAGATTTTTCGGCTTCGCCGCAATTCTGACAGTTTGTTCACCGAGAGGAGAAAGTATGAACTTGCGCGGATAGAAACTGATAAACTTAACCGCGGACGGGTCTGTTTCCGATTCCGTATCGGGAAAATGAATAACGGTTTTCCCCGACGAGTCTGAGACGGGATATCCGTATTTCATATCTATGCTTACTTCCCAGGAAGCGCTGTTCGAATTGTTTCTAACCAGAATGTATCCGTTCCTGTCCGCGTCGCTAAGGTGCACCGTTACGGGCGCGACGGTAACCTGTCCGTTCGCGGTCAGGCAAACCATAAGAAGCATTGATATCAGTAATAATTTTTTCATATTCTAATTTGATACTGTTGTCAGAACGATTATAATTTGCGAGTTATATTCGCCCGCTTTCTGAACTGCGGGTGGATTTATTGTGCCGCCAATCCTGATAAAATACTCTCTCGTCTTGTCATCGAACTGGAGCGTGGTACCGGAGTACGGATTAAACGGGGTTCCCGGCTGGTCATCATTCGGATTAATGCTGCTGGAAGCCGTAAAGACGACGGGCAGAACGCCCGCGCTGCTATTGATACCGCCCGCGAGGTTGAATGAAACATTTACGACGAAACGGTTTCCGTTCGATTTCAATATAAACTTTCCAGCGTCGGGTTCGTTCTCGTAAATTGTTTTCTTAATGCCCGGAATGATATTGCCGAAATCAAGATTCCGCATATATGTGATTTGCAGACCGTCGGACTGCGGCAGGCATTGAGACGAAAACAAAAAAACGCAAAATAGTATAACCGCTTTTCTCATCATTCCCTTTTGAATACCAAGATTGATTGTTACAATATGTAACATTAAAAAATTTTAACAAAAATAAAAGGGGCTTCCTAACGGAAAACCCCTTCTTATTATTCTGTTGTCCTGGCTTTTAATTCCCGGTGTAGTAAAGAGTAACGGTAACTGTTCCTTCGTAGAGACCTGCCGGTTGAGTATATGTCGGCTGAACTGTTCCTCCGAGAAGAATGTCCATAGCACCGTCAGTACCGAACACCGCGTTTACCGAATTCACGGGATCGAATTCCACAACGTTGCCGCCGGGAAGTTTATATCCGCCGTCGGTAGGAGAAAAACTCAGCATTAGGTGTTCCTCGCCGCTTATGAGTTCGGGCGGAAGAGAAAGTTCAATCGTAACTTCTTTTCCTGATTCGCCCATTATGGAAAATTTTCCGGCTGAATTCGAATTCTTGTCGATTGTTCTGTTCACGCCCGGTAATATATCGCTCCCGAAATCAAGGTCGTGTGTCGAGACGACAGAAATGGGCGCCAACACTATTCCTTTCGCGCTAATAGTCGCGGTAAGAGGTTTTGGAGTAATCCCGTCGCTTTTAATCTGGGCAAAAACAGCAGTCTGCAGCAGGAATCCAATCACAAAAGGAATCGCAAATATAAGTTTTTTCATTCCAATAACTCCTCAGAATTAAATTTAAATAATAATATTATCAATATTAATACAATTTTCCTGCCAAAGAATAGCACAAAAAATATGAACATAATGCCGGATTTTATCTAAAGAAATCAAAAGATTAGTAGTGCCTCAACTATGTTTTGTTGAGATATATTATATATAGAATCAGGGAAGATCCAGAAATCGGGGACGTAAAATTAAGCCGATATCGGTACTTTATTAATACAGATATAAGAGAAAACCCTAAATGATAATCTAAGAATATAAGATTCCCTCTATAG
>DATMXZ010000001.1:0-6193 GCA_035561235.1 Ignavibacteria bacterium | reverse complement strand
TAGTAAAGGAAATCAAATTTTACACTTGCCCTTGTGCGAATTTTGACTATTTTTATGTATGTCATATATTTATCTCGGCACAACCTTTAATCCGGACTCAATTTCCTTTAACGATGTCCTCTATGCATATTCTAACGGATATTTTCCGATGGGCGATGCCGACGGAACTATCAACTGGTTCGACCACGAACCAAGAAGCATCGTTCCGCTTTTAGGAAAAGAATTTAAAATATCCCGCTCTCTCAGGCAGGTAATCAAAAGCGGCAAATTTCAAATTCGAATTGACACCGACTTTCATTCAGTAATAAGGAGTTGCTCCCAATCCCACGGCGAAACCTGGATTACTCCCGAAATTATTTCGTTATATACAGATTTGTTCAATAAAGGATTCGCCCATTCTGTCGAAGCATACCTCGAAGGTAAACTCGCCGGAGGGCTCTACGGAGTCGCGCTGAAATCTGCTTTTTTCGGAGAATCTATGTTCTTCAGCGTTCCGAATGCTTCTAAAGTCTGTGTCGCATTTCTTCACGAACTGCTCCTAAGGAATAATTTCCTTCTTTTCGACATACAAATGTCAACCCCGCTCTTCAAATCCTTCGGCGCTTTAGAAATATCTTCGGAAGAATACAGAAACCTTCTGGCTAAAGCACTGAAAAAAGACTCCAAATTTGTTTAGTCCCGCCATGCCCGTTTATCTCCGAGTCATAAAAGTGAATTGCCCTCGCTCTTTTTGCTAATCCCTATCCGCTAATTGTTAACTGTTAACTGCTAACTGCTAATTGATCACCCGCTCTTGCTCTAATATCAAAAAAATACTCTGCGCTGCTCCGTGCCTTCTCTGTGAAATTCTGTGTCACCGCTCTTGCTCTTCGTTAAGAATCTAGAATTTAGAATCTAGTCGTTAAAACCGCGGTGCTCTTTTCTTTCCATCCTTTCGCGCGGGAACTCTAAAAAATCTTTTGCTCTTCTTTGTGTCCTTTGTGATGAACCGCTCTTGCTCTTATTCGTGAAAATTCGCGGTAATTAGCGGCGAAATGCTTTTGCTCTTTTACCTAAAAAACCTTTGCTCTTCTTTGTGTCCTTAGTGTCTTAGCGGCGGAATGCTTTTGCTCTTATTGCTAACCGCAAATTGCTAATTGAATTCGGAATAGATTTCAACTGACCGCGGGATTTGATAATTTTGCAAAAGGAGATTTTTATTGATAGAAACAAAACAGGAACTCGAAAAAGCCGTTCTGGTGTATTTCTCCGTAAAAACCGGGAAAAATTCGTACGACCACGTTCAGTCCCTCGACGAACTTAAATTTCTCGCCGAGACCGCTGGCGCGGACGTCATAAAAACATACTACCAGTTCAGCGATAATTTCGATTCAAGAACGATGATTGGCAAAGGCAAGGTTATGGAAATCGCGGAATTCGTCGAAGAGGATTCCGTGTCTCTCGTTATTTTCGAAAATGAACTTTCATACACACAATTACGCAACCTCGAATCCGAAATCAAGTGCAAGATTATCGATAAGTCCAACCTTATTCTCGATATCTTCGCGCGCAATGCCCGCACATCGCAGGCGAAACTTCAGGTCGAACTCGCCCAACTTGAGTATTCTCTGCCGCGGCTTACACGACAGTGGACTCACCTCTCAAAACAGTACGGCGGCATCGGCACGAAAGGTCCGGGCGAAACACAGATTGAAACCGACAGGCGGCTTATTAAAAAAAGAATTTCGGTTCTCAAAGAAAAACTGAAAAAGATAAACGTTCAGCGCGCGACTCAGGCGCTCGAAAGAAAAAATTTCTTCCGCCTCTCGCTCGTCGGTTACACGAACGTCGGAAAGTCAACACTGCTTAACACCCTCACCGATTCCGACGTTTATGTCGAGGATAAACTCTTCGCGACGCTCGACACGTCCACGCGTGTTCTCGGTATTAAGAAATTCGAAGGCGAAGAAATAATT
Source organism: Ignavibacteria bacterium (assembly GCA_035561235.1). GTDB lineage: Bacteria > Bacteroidota > Ignavibacteria > Tepidaquicellales > Tepidaquicellaceae > CAIKZJ01. Next base: position 4,238 of record DATMXZ010000001.1, on the reverse strand, counting down.
TCAAGATTTCCTAAAAAGGTGCTTATCTCCGATACCGTCGGTTTCATCAAAAATTTGCCGCACAATCTAATCGAATCCTTTAAATCGACACTTTCGGAAGTCGTCGAATCAGACGTGCTCCTTCACGTCATCGACGCCTCAAGTCCGAACTTTGAAGAGCAAATGTCCGTTGTTAAAGATACGCTTGATGAAATCGGGGTGAAACACGGACGCATTATCGAAGTCTTCAATAAACTTGACAGCCTGAAGAATAAGGAAATCCTCTCGGGACTCAAGCAGAAACATAATGACGCGGTATTTATATCCGCGAAAAAAGGACTGAATATTTCTTCGCTCCTGAAAAAAATCAAGGATACGATTACTTCTGAAGACGCGGAAACAGTGATTAAACTCAAACCGCACGACTATAAAGGGCTGAATGAAATTTATCGGAAATCGGAAGTTAAAGAAGTGAAATACCTGAAATCCGGAATAAGAGTAAAAGTTAAATCTAATAATTCTAATCTCGAATATCTCGGGAACAAAAAATAAACAATATGAGCAGCACAGAATATAAAGGAGTCGATTACTATCTTCTCGACGACATCTTCACCGAAGAGGAAAAAGCGATACGCGATACAGTCAGGGACTTCGTCTCAAACGAAGTCATTCCTGTCATAGAAAAGTACAACCAGGATATGAAGTTTCCGAAAGAACTTATTCCCAAAATGGCGGAACTCGGCATCTTCGGTCCCACTCTTCCACCCGAATACGGCGGTATGGGTATAAACAATATCGCTTACGGTCTCATCATGCAGGAACTCGAGCGCGGCGACAGCGGCATTCGCAGTTTCGCCTCCGTTCAGTCGGGACTCGTGATGTATCCCATTTACACTTTCGGCAGCGAGGAGCAGAAAAAATTCTGGCTTCCCAAACTCGCTTCAGCCGAAAAAATCGGATGCTTCGGTCTCACAGAGCCTGACTTCGGCAGCAATCCCGGAGGTATGATTACCAAAGCCGAAAAAACGAGCGGCGGATATCTTCTCAACGGAGCGAAGATGTGGATTACTAACGGCTCAATCGCCGACGTGGCGGTCGTCTGGGCGAAACTCGACGGAAAAGTCCGCGGCTTCCTCGTCGAAAAAGGCACTAAAGGATTTTCCGCGCCTGAAACAAAAGGCAAACTCTCGCTCCGCGCCTCCGTTACATCCGAACTCGTTTTCGAAGATTGCCTGATTCCCGAAAAGAATATTCTCCCGATAAGCGGAGGACTCAAGTCTCCGTTGATGTGCCTCACGCAGGCGCGCTACGGAATCGCCTGGGGCGTCGTCGGTCTCGCGATGGAATGCTACAATACCGCTCTCGAATACTCGAAATCGAGAATTCAGTTCGGCAAGCCGATTGCCGCATTCCAGATAACTCAGGAGAAACTCGCGTATATGCTGACCGAAATTACTAAAGCGCAATTGCTTTGCCTGCGCCTCGGTCAGTTAAAGGATAACGGTAAAATGAGACCGCAGCACGTTTCTATGGCGAAAAGAAATAATTGCGAGATTGCAAAGAATATCGCGTCTATGGCAAGAGAAATGCTGGGCGCCAACGGAATACTCGATGAATACCCCGTGATGCGGCATTTGAACAATATTGAATCCGTCAAGACCTATGAAGGCACGCACGAAATGCATACGCTCATTCTCGGTGAAGATGTAACAGGAATTTCTGCGTTCGAATAATTATATTGTCCTATGAAAAAATTCGCAATACCGCTGATTTACAGAAGTAACCTGATTTCCCGAATAAAGAAAATAAGGGAAATGTCGGACCCGAGAAAGAAGGACTATTCGCCTACCGTTCTCGATTTCGGACCCGTTGATTTCCTAATCGCGCGCCATTTCGGATTCTGCTACGGCGTGGAAAATGCGATTGAAATCTCTTACAGGGCTATCGAGGAAAATACGGGAAAAAGAATTTTTCTCCTGAGCGAAATGATTCATAATCCCGAGGTAAACGGCGACCTGCTTGACCGCGGCGTCAGATTTATCTGCGATACGAAAGGAAATCAGATTATCGGCTGGAATGAACTTGAGAAAAATGACATAGTCATCATTCCCGCTTTCGGTACCACAGTCGAAATTCAAAGGAAACTTGATGAAATCGGAATCACGACTCTGAAATACGATACGACCTGCCCATTCGTCGAAAAAGTCTGGAACAGAGCCGCGTCTCTCGGCAAAAGCGGATTCACTGTAATCGTTCACGGAAAGCATAAACATGAGGAAACACGTGCGACTTTCTCTCACAGCAAGGAAGACGCGCCTACAGTTATAGTCAGAAATATTGACGAAGCCGCGATTCTCGGGAAATGCATACTCGGTGAAATTTCCGTCGATGAGTTCATGGAGTTCTTTAAAAACAGAATTTCCCCGGATTTCAATCCTTCGGTTCACCTCGATAAAGTCGGCGTCGTAAACCAGACGACTATGCTCGCGACTGAAACCGAGGCAATCGCGGAATATCTGAGAAACATTATGATTCTGAAATACGGTGCGGGAAAAATTAAAGAGCATTTTGCCGATACACGAGACACGCTGTGCTACGCAACTCACGATAACCAGCGCGCAACGGTTTCCCTGCTCGGACAGAATGCCGATATCGCCGTTGTCGTCGGAGGCTATAACAGTTCGAACACTTCCCACATTGTCGAACTTTGCGAAGAGGTTCTTCCTACTTATTTCATCTCAGGAAGCGATAAGATAACGGATTACGGCTCGATTCGGCATTATAACTTTCACAACAGTACGGAAAGAGAAACGAAGGATTTCATTCCCGTTAAAGACAAGGTGCGCATTATCCTTACAAGCGGCGCATCCTGCCCTGACGCGGTCGTCGAAGAAGTTCTCAAGAAACTGCTGGGCTTGTTTAAAGAAACCCGTTCTATAAATGAAGTTTCGGATGAATACGAAAAAACAAAGTAAATTCGTCCGCGCCTGCTCGTATTCCGAACTGAAGGAAAAAGGCAGACTCAAATTTGCAGCGGATAACGGCGGAGAAGCGGCGTTGTTTTTTACAGGCGGAAAAGTTTATGCCGTCGATAACGTCTGCCCTCATAACCATACTCCGAAAATTCATCTCGGGTTCATCGAAGGAAACAACGTTCTCTGCCCCGTTCATCTTTATAAGTTTAATCTGAAAACAGGAAAGAATATTAACTGCCAGACGTGCAATCTTCCCGTTTACGAAGTTAGAATCGAAGGCGATGATGTTTTTATCGAAGAGCCGAAATCAAACTCTTTCAATTTCGATTTCTGATGAACACGGAACTCTCAGATATGATTCGAAAAATCTGCCGCGAAGAAGGATTCTTCAAAACGGGTTTTTCTAAAATTGATTCGTTGAGAAACGAATCCGATTATCTCATGCGGTGGATTTCAGAAGGACGAAACGCGGATATGAACTGGATTTCAAACTCCGCTGATAAACGCGAAAACCCGCGCCTGATAATGGTTGACGCCGTGTCGATGATTTCTCTCGCTTACCTGTACGACACTCCTTTCGAACACGAAACGGATAAACCGAAAATTTCCCGATATGCCTGGGGAAAAGACTATCACAAAATTCTGAAGAAGAAACTCAAAACCGTCTGCGGAAAAATCGGTGCGCTGGATTCCGCCGTAAAGACAAAATATTACGTCGACGACGGTCCCGTGCTCGAAAAATACTGGGCTGTTAAATCGGGAATCGGCTGGCAGGGAAAACACACGAACGTTATCGAGCCCGAATACGGCTCGTTCATTTTTCTGTGCGGGATTTTAATCAATAAAGAACTTGATTACGATAAACCAGCCGAAGACCTTTGCGGCTCCTGCAGTGTGTGCGTCGCCGCCTGCCCTACGGGCGCGATATACGAACCATATAAACTCGACGCGAACCTCTGCATATCCTATCAGACGATTGAAAACCGCGGAGAGATTCCGTCTTTTATAGAAACCGACGGATGGATTTTCGGATGCGACATCTGTCAGGATGTATGCCCGTATAACAGGAAAAAATTCTTTACAGACGATAAATCGTTTTTCCCGAATCCCGCGCATTTTAACAAATCCAGAGAAGAACTTTCTTCATTCACAGATGAACAATTCAACACTGTCTTTTCAGGCACTCCGGTCAAAAGAACAAAATTCTCCGGATGGAAAAGAAATTTATCGGTTAACATTTAACATTTAGCATCTAACAATAATAGATTAGTAGTTAGTAGGTAG